>JBKJLD010000050.1:0-15130 GCA_046597165.1 Nocardioides sp. | reverse complement strand
GAACTCCTGATCCCGGATCACCGGACGATACGAACGCGCCATGCCCCATCATTTCGCGTCCAGCCCAAGATCGCACGCACCCGCCCCGGGCGATTTCGCAACAGCCACCTGGTGACGACGATCCACCGCCATCTGCGTCTCCGGCGCCAGCGCAGCCGTTCCCTGCTCGACTCCGCGCACGTGCGCACCCACCGCTGGGCGCAGGCACGTCAGCCTTCGGGGTCCTCGGGGTGCTTGCGGCGTCGCTTGCGGTCGAGGTCGCGCAGGAAGTCGGGGTCGTCGTCCGGGCCCATGGGGCGCGGTGGCGGCGCGGGGCGGCGAGGCGGCGGGGCGATGCCGCGGCGCTGGATGACCCGCACGGTCAGGTAGATCATGACTGCGACCAGGATCACCACCAACAGAAACTTCAGCACCCCTCCAGAGTAGGCCCCACCTGGTCGCCGCCTACTCTGAGCCCGTGAAGGAGTTCGTTGTCTACACCGCCCTGCGGATCGCTCTGTTCGTCGCGTCGCTCGCCGTGGTGCTCGGCGTCTGGATCCTGGTCGCGGACCGGGTGCCCGTCATCTGGCCCGTGGTCGTCGCGTTCGCGCTCAGCGGCGTCGCGTCGTACTTCCTGCTGAACGGGCCGCGGGCCGCCTTCGCGGCGCGGGTCGAGGAGCGCGCGAACCGGGCGACGGCGGCTTTCGACGCCCGCCGGGCCCGCGAGGACGACGAGGCGAACGAGTCCACCGAGAGCTGAGTCCCGACGGTTCGGCTCAGCGGCGCTTGCGCTGCTCGAGGCGGCCGCGGATCCGGCTCTCCGGCTGCCCGAGGATCTTCGCGAGCAACGGGACCCGGTAGCGGTAGGCCAGCACGATCAGTGCCATGAGCAGCAGGATCCAGAACATGCTGCGAGCCTACGCCGGTGCTGCTCAGCCGCAGGCCACGAGGGCGGCCGCGACGAGGACCGCCCAGACCAGCTCGGCAAGCCCGGTCTGCTGGAGAACGGGGATCAGGCCCGGGCCGGTGGCGCCGCCGAGCACGATGCGCACCGCCCGGACGGCCACGACCAGGAAGCCCAGGCCGGCCAGCGCCCACCAGGTGGTGGCGGCCGCCACGGCCACGACGGCCGCGGCCGCCGCCAGGACCAGCAGCAGGTAGAGCGCGCGGGTGCGGCCCTCGCCGAGAACGACCGCCAGGGTCCGCTTGCCGGCAAGGGTGTCGGTGGGGATGTCACGCAGGTTGTTGACCACGAGGATGGCGCAGGCCAGCGAGCCGATGCCGACGGCGGCGTAGAGCGCGGCCCACTCGAAGCTCTCGGTCTGGACATAGGTCGTGCCGACCACCGCGACCAGCCCGAAGAAGACGAAGACCATGACCTCGCCGAGGCCGAGGTAGCCGTAGGGGCGTTTGCCGCCGGTGTAGTACCAGGCCGCCAGCACGCTGAGCAGCCCGACGGCGAGTAGCCACCACGCGGTCGTTGCGGCCAGCACCAGACCGGCTGCTCCCGCGACGCCGAAGGCCAGGAACGCCGCGGTCTTCACCGCCCCCGGCGTAGCGGCCCTGGAGCCGACCAGCCGCATCGGGCCGACCCGGTCGTCGTCGGTGCCGCGGATGCCGTCGGAGTAGTCGTTGGCGTAGTTGACCGCCACCTGCAGGGCCACGCTCACCACCATTGCGAGCAACGCCTTCCACCAGACGCTCGCTTCGGCGTACGCCGCGACGCCGGTCCCTGCGAACACCGGGGAGACGGCGGCCGGGAGCGTGCGGGGGCGGGCGCCGGAGAGCCACTGCGCGGGGGAGGCCATGAGCAGGAATTCAATCAGGCTCGGCCAGTCGCTGCTCGCTCAGGTGCTCGCGCGCAGTGGCAACGGAGGCCGCAGCGGCGAGACAGCGGTGATCTCACGTCATCAGGTGGCGCGAGATCACCGCTGTCTGGGCGACGGACGCTCCGATCAGGAAGCAACCGGGGCGCGGGGAGCGTGGTCCACCTCGAGGAACCGCTGGGCGGAGCGCGTCGCCGGGTGGATCGCCACCGCCGCGATGACCACGATCGCGCCGATCAGCAGCCAGCCGGGGGTGCCCCACGAGATCGCCAGGAAGGTGTACGCCGCCGGGGCCCACACGCCCCCGAGCGTGCCGCCGAGCCGGGCCGCGCCCTGGTACTCGCCGAGGCGGTCTGGGTCGGAGAGCTCCGCGACCAGGCCCCAGTGAGCCGCCGACTGGTAGAGCTCAGCGCCCGTCACGGTGACGTGCCCGATCCAGACCAGCCCGATCGTGACCCAGCCGATCGTGTCGTGGGTGACCATCACGATCAGGCAGGAGAGCACGAAGAAGCCGGCGCTGAACCGGGCCGCCCGGAGCGCGCCGGGGACCGTCTCGGCGCCCCGGGACGCGGCGACCTGGAGCAGCACCGCCAACACCGTGTTGGTGCCGAACAGCCACGCCAGCAGCACCCGGGGGGCGTCGGTCTCCTGCACCAGCCACAGCGGAATCACCACGTTGAGCAGCACCTGGTTGGTGCTCAGCACCCCGTCGCAGACGTTGAGTGCCAGGAAACCCTTGTTGCGCAGGGCACCCAGGGTGAGCGGCTTCCTCGGCGTGACCACCGCCTCCGCGGTGGTCCCACCGGAGGCCGCCGGTGTCACGGCGGGCAGGCGGCTGATGAGAAGCGCGTTGAGTCCCAGGACGGCGGCGGTCAGCACCGGAACCGCCCGGATGACGGCGTCGCTGTTCGTGGCGAGAGCGAGCCCGCCGAGGAGCGCGCCGAGCGAGAACCCGATGTTGAGCGCCGAGCGCATGAAGGCCAGCGAGCGGACCCGCTCCTCGCGCGTGAAGACCTCCAGCGTGTAGGCCCCGCGCCCTGCTCCGCCAGCGCCGCTCACGAGGTCGAGCAGGATGAGCATCACCGCGAAGCCGGCGAACCCCGAGATCCACGGCCAGGCGAGGTAGAGCACGGCCTCGGCCAGCGCCCCCAGGGCCCACATTCGCTGGGCGCCGGCCCGGTCGGCCAGCTTGCCGAGAGGGACGGCGAAGAGGAAGCTGACGACTCCGGCGATGGTCAGGCCCAACCCCACCTGGGCCGCCGACAGCCCCACGATCTGGGTGAAGAACACCGCGCTCCCGGTGAGGAAGACCCCTTCTCCGAACGCGAACAGGATCGACTGCGCGGAGAGCCGTCGAGCCAGAGGTGACGGGGGCAGGATGCGTCCGAGGAGGGTGGCCACGGGACGGCATTCAACCAGCCACGACTAGCCTGCGTCGCATGGATTTCCTGCGCCCGGTGCGCGGCACGACCCCCGAGGTCGTCGCGGCCCTGGCCGACTGGCTGGGCGACCCGTCGGACGCCGGCGCCGAGCCCGAGCCGCTGGTCGTGGAGACCTCCGGGTCGACCGGCGTCCCCAAGCGGGTGGTGCTCTCGCGGGCCGCGGTCATCGCCTCCGTGCGCGCCACGGAACGCCGGCTCGGTGGGTCCGGGCCGTGGCTGCTCGCGCTGCCCGCGTCGTACGTCGCGGGGGTGCAGGTCATCTGCCGCTCACTGGTCGCCGGCCACTCCCCGACGCTGCTCGAGGAGCACACATCGTTCGGCGAGGCCACGTCGGCGCTGGTGGCGTCGAGCCCGTCGCCCGACCGGTTCGTCTCGCTCGTGCCCACCCAGCTGCACCGCCTGCTCGACACTGCGGACGGCGAGGAGGCGCTGCAGAGCTACCGGACCGTCCTGCTCGGTGGCGGACCGATCGACCCCGACCTGCGGGTGCGGGCGGCGCGTGCCGGCGTGCACGTGGTGGCGACGTACGGCTCGGCGGAGACGGCCGGCGGCTGCGTCTACGACGGCTTCGCGCTGGACGGCGTCGCGCTCGCGCTGGGGCCGGGTGGCCGGATCCGGATCGGCGGGCCGACGCTCTTCAGCGGGTACGACGGGGACCCCGCGCTGAGCGCCGAGTGCCTGGTCGACGGGTGGTTCCTGACCTCGGACGCGGGACGGCTCGACGAGGACGGCCGACTCCACGTGCTGGGCCGGATCGACGACGTCGTGGTCAGCGGTGGGGTGAACGTGCCCGCCCCCGCTGTCGCGGCTCGGCTGCGCGAGCACCCGGCGGTCCGGGCGGTCGAGGTGCTGGGCGTGCCTGACGAGGAGTGGGGGACCAGGGTCGTGGCCTTTGTCGCCGGCGAGCTCACGCTCGAGGCGGCTCGCGACTGGGTGGCGCGCGAGCACCCGCGGTCGTGGGCGCCGCGACAGCTGGTCGCCGTCGACGAGATCCCGATGCTCGCCAACGGCAAGCCCGACCGGCTCGCCCTGAGGGAGCTGGCGTGAGCGGCCTGCGGGTGTGGTCGATCCCGATGCGGACCCGCTTCCGCGGGATCACGGTCCGCGAGGGCGTACTGCTCCCCGGCCCGGGCCCGGACGGCGGCGACGGGGTCGGCTGGGGCGAGTGGAGCCCGTTCCTGGAATACCCGCCCGAGGTTGCCGAGCCGTGGCTGCGCTGCGCCGAGGAGGCCGCGGCCGGCGACTGGCCGGCAGCCCTGCGCGACTCGATCCCCGTCAACGTGACGGTGCCCGCCGTCTCCGCCGAGCGGGCGCACGAGATCGTGATCGCCGGCGGGTGCGCGACCGCGAAGGTGAAGGTGGCCGAGCCGGGCCAGAGCCTCGGCGACGACCTGGCCCGCGTCGAGGCGGTGCGCGCCGCCCTCGGAACCGCCGGCCGGGTCCGGGTCGACGCCAACGGCGGTTGGGACGTGGACGAGGCGGTTGCCGCGATCCGTCTTCTGGACCGCGCCGCGGGTGGGCTGGAGTACGTCGAGCAGCCGTGCGCGAGCGTCGAGGAGCTGGCCGCTGTCCGCCGGGCCGTCGACGTGCCGGTCGCTGCCGACGAGTCGATCCGGCGAGCCGCCGATCCCTACCGGGTGCGCGACCTGGAGGCCGCCGACATCGCGGTGCTCAAGGTCCAGCCGCTGGGCGGGGTCCGCGCCTGCCTGCGGATCGCCGAGGACATCGGGCTGCCGGTGGTCGTGTCGTCCGCCCTGGAGAGCTCGGTCGGGATCGCGGCGGGGCTCGCGCTCGCCGCCGCGCTGCCGGAGCTGCCCTACGCCTGCGGCCTGGCCACCGTGCAGCTGCTGACCGCGGACGTCACGCTCGAACCGCTGCTGCCGGTCAGGGGCGTGCTGCCAGTCGGCGTACCCCTCGTGGCCACCGCGCTGCTCACGGGGCTCGAGGCGTCGCCCGACCGGGTCCACCACTGGGAGGACCGGCTGGCCGAGGTCCGCGCGTGGCGCGCGGCCGTGCGGCAGGATGGCCGACCGTGACCACCCCGTCGACCGAGCTCGCCCGTGCCGTCATCTCGGCCCTGCTCGACGCGGGGGTCACCGAGGTCGTCCTCGCGCCGGGTTCGCGCAACGCCCCGCTCTCGTTCGCGGCGTACGACGCGGCGGCCGCGGGTCTGCTCCGGCTGCACACCCGGATAGACGAGCGTTCGGCCGGGTTCCTGGGAGTGGGGCTGACCCGGGTCGGGGCGCGCGCAGCCGTGCTGTGCACCTCGGGGACCGCGGTGGCCAACCTGCATCCGGCGGTGCTCGAAGCGGCCCATGCGGGGCTCCCACTGGTGGTGGTCAGCGCCGACCGGCCGACCCGGCTGCGTGGGACCAACGCCAACCAGACGACCGACCAGGTGGGCATCTTCGGCGCGCTCGTCGCGACCGTGGACCTCGACTCCGCCGGCGACGTGACGGGCTCTGGGCTCGAGGGTGCGCCGGGTCCCGTGCACTGGAACGTGCGGCTCGACGACCCGTTGATCCCGGCCGAGACCTGGGTCCCGGACGTCGCGCCGTCTGGTGACCAGCCGAAGGTTCGGCCCCCCCGAGTGCACGGTTGGGGGCCCAACCCTCTCCCGGCCGGACCCCGCACCGTCGTGGTCGCGGGCGACGACGCCAGCTCGCCGGCCAGGGTGCTGGCTGAGCACGCCAACTGGCCGCTGTTCGCCGAGCCGACGAGTGGTGCGCGCACCGGCGACAACGCGCTGCGCTGCTACCGGCTGCTGCTCGACGGCGACCTCGCGAGCCAAATTGAGCGGGTCGTCGTCGTTGGCCACCCCACGCTCTCGCGCCCCGTGACCCGCCTGCTCGCCCGCACCGACGTCGAGATCGTGGCCGCCCCGGCGTCGGGAGTCTGGGCTCAGCGGCCGTTCCGCGTCGACCGCATCCTCGAGGCAGCCGAACCCGAGCGCCCCGACGACTCATCGTGGCTCGAGGAGTGGCGTGCCGCAGACCGCTCCGTGGCGCGGCAGCTGGATGCCCTGCTGGCCGCCGAGCCCGATCTCACGCCGTACGAGGTCGCCGGCGCCGTGAGCCGCGCCGTACCTCCCGGTGGGCTGCTCTACGTCGGCGCCTCGAGCCCCATCCGCGACCTCGACCTGATGGTCGCGAAGTACGCCGTGGGCGACCGGCGCAAGGTGGTCGCCAACCGCGGACTCTCCGGGATCGACGGCGTCGTCTCGTCCGCGATCGGGGCCGCCCTCGGCCGGTCCCGCGGTCGGACGGCGGGCGGCCGCAACCTCGCGCTGGTGGGTGACGTGACCTTCCTGCACGACGCCAACGGGCTGGTGCTGGGTCCGGACGAGCCGCGGCCCGACCTCACGATCGTGGTGGTCAACGACGACGGCGGCTCGATCTTCACCATGCTCGAGCAGGGCGAGGAGCAGCACGCGGCCCGCTTCGACCGGCTCTTCGGGACGCCGCACGGGGTGGACCTCGCCAGCCTCTGCGCGGCCACCCGCACCCCGCACTGGAAGGTCGAATCGCTCGGTGAGCTCGAGCACGCGCTGGCCAGTCCCAACGGGGGCATCGAGGTCGTCGAGGTCGTCGTCCGCCGAGACAACCGACGCACTCTCGACGCCCGCATCCGCGCCCTGCGTCCCTAGTCGGAAGGTGGGCCCTCAGACCCCGCAAGCCGCGTCAAGTGGGCCGGCTCCCGGATCGGGCAGGATCGGGCCGTGACCACCCCCACGGACCTCTTCGCCGAGTTCGTCGACCACCTCGCCGAGGCGCTCGACGACCCTGCCGTCACCGAGGCGACGGGTGCACCTTCGTCGACGCGCTCTGCGAGCCCGCCGAGGTCTTCACCTACGGCGGGATGGTCGCCCACGTGCTCACCTTCGCGGCCCACCGGCGGACGCTCGTGCCGCTTCCTGACCCACCCGGTCGGGGAGCGGCCCCACGGTGACCACAGATCCGGCACACTTGGCCGGTGGAGATCGCCCTGCTGCTCGTGGCCATGGCCGTCGGCGTGCTCGCGGTCACGGCCCTCGCCGACCGGGTGGCGGTCCCCGCACCCCTGCTGCTGATCGTCGTCGGCGTCGCGGCGTCGTACCTCCCGGGCATTCCGGAGGTGCACCTCTCGCCCGACGTGGTCCTCCTCGGGCTGCTGCCGCCACTGCTCTACGCGGCCGCGATCGAGACCTCGCTCGTCGACTTCAACGCCAACCGGCGGGCGATCCTGCTGCTCTCCGTCGGGCTGGTCGTCTTCACCGCCGCCGGCATCGGGCTGCTGGTCCACGCGATGCTGCCCGGCGTCTCGTGGGGTGCCTCACTGGCCATCGGCGCCGTCGTCGCCCCACCGGACGCTGTCGCCGCCACCACCATCGGGCGGCGGATCGGGCTGCCGCGCCGGGTCGTCACGATCCTCGAGGGCGAGTCCCTGCTCAACGACGCGACCGCGCTGGTCTCCCTGCGCACCGCGCTGGCGGTCATCGCGGTCGGCACCGCCCACGTCGAGGCGTGGCGGATCGCCGTCGACTTCATCTACACCGCCTGCGTCGGCGTCGCGATCGGCGTGGCTTTCTACGTCGTCGTCGGCTGGCTGCGCAAGAAGATCACCGACCCGGTCTTCGACACCGGCATCTCGCTGGTGATCCCGTTCGCCGCCTACCTCGCCGCCGAGGCTGCCCACGCGTCCGGCGTGATCTCCGTGGTCGTCGCGGGACTGCTCCTGGGCCACCGGGCTCCGATCCTGCAGACGGCCCAGTCCCGGATCTCCGAGCGGATGAACTGGCGCACCATCGCCTTCGTCCTGCAGAACACGGTCTTCCTGCTGATCGGGCTGCAGGCCCAGTGGCTCTTCCAGGACGTGGGCCGCAGCCACCTGTCGACGGGTCGGGTCATCGGGATCTGTGCCGCCACCCTGGCGGGGGTCGTGGTGCTGCGGATGGTGTGGGTCTTCCTGGCCCGCTACCTGCTGATCCGGCCCGGCCACGACCCCGACCTGGGCAAGAAGCCGCCGTGGACCTACACCTTCCTGCTCGGCTGGGCCGGCATGCGTGGGGTCGTGACGCTGGCGGCCGCGTTCGTCATCCCCGAGTCGACCCCGCACCGCGAGATCCTGCTGCTGGTCGCCTTCGCGGTCGTGGCCGGCACGCTCTTCGTCCAGGGCCTGACCATGCCGTGGCTGGCCCGCCTCCTGAAGGTGCCCTCGCCCGACCCGCTGGACGACGCGTTGGCGCGGGCGACGATCCTGCAGCAGGCCTCCAAGGCCGGCTTCGAGAAGCTTGAGCAACTTGAGTACGACGACCCGCACGGCGTGCGTGACCTGATCCAGCAGCGCAACGACCAGCGCAACTTCGCCGCCTGGGAGCGGCTCGGCACGACAGCCGACCAGGAGTCGCCCAGCGAGCTCTACTCACGCGTCCGGCGCGCGATGATCGACGCCGAACGGCGCCGGGTGCTGGAGATCCGCAGCTCAGGCACGGTGGCCTCCGAGGTGATCAGCGACGTCCTGGCGATGCTCGACGTGGAGGAGTCGATGCTCGAGATCGCGGCCCAGGAGCGCGACGAGCTCAAGTACGTCAACGCCGTGCGTCGGCCCGGTGGCTCGGTCTGCGAGGACCTCGAGCGCTACGACGCGGTCGAGACGTCGAGCGTCGCTGAGTGCCGGGAGTGCGTCGAGGAGGGCACCCATTGGGTGGCCCTGCGTCAGTGTCTCGAGTGCGGACACCTCGCCTGCTGTGACTCCTCGCCGCTCCAGCACGCGACCAGGCACTTCCACGACACCCAGCACCCGGTCATGCAGTCCGCCGAGCCCGGCGAGGTCTGGCGCTGGTGCTACCTGCACCACCTCACCGCCTGAGGGCCTCCTCCAGCGTGCGGGCGGGGTGCCCGGCCACGCGTCGTACGTCATCGGTGACGGCGGCGACCGTCCCGTTGGCGAACGCGGTGTAGGTGCTGACCCAGGCGTCGAGCTGCCACTGCGCGACGTCGTACGCCTGGGCCCGGGAGGCGTAGGCCTCGTCGACCGTCTCGTTCTCGAAGCGCAGGTCACGCCCGAGGACGGACCCTGCTCGGGCCGCGAACTCGGTCAGCGTGAGCGCCTCCGGCCCGGTGAGGGTGTACGTCGCGCCGGCGTGCGCCGCGGGGTCGCGCAGCACCGCTACCGCGACGTCGGCGACGTCGGCCCGGGCGACTGCGGCCACCCGGCCGTCGCCGGCCGGCCCGCGGATCACTCCCGACTCGTCGGCGAAGAAGGGCAGCACGTCGAGGTAGAAGTTGTCGCGCAGGAAGGTGAAGGCCATCCCGCTCTCGGTGATGGCGGTCTCGGCGTCGTGGTGGTCGCGACCGAGGGTGAAGGTCGCCTCGGGGGCGGCTCCGGCGAAGGAGGTGTAGACGACGTGGCCGACGCCGGCCTCAGCGGCGGCCGTGATGAAGCTCCGGTGCTGCGCGCGGCGGTGCTCGGCCTCGGCGGCCGAGACCATGAAGAGGGTGTCGACGCCCCGCAGGGCGGCGACGGAGGCATCGGTGTCGGCGTAGTCGCAGACTCGCACGTCACAGTCGATGTCGGGGGCGCGGGCAGCGTCGCGGACCAGGAGGCGCAGGTCGAGGCGGAAGTCGCTGCCGGCCAGGGCATGCGTGACGAGCCCGCCGAGGGCGCCGGTGGAGCCGGTGAGAGCGATCATCGGGGGTCTCCTTCGGGGGTGAACCGGATGGGGAAGCGCACCGCGCCGGTGTTGCCGGAGACGGGCAGCCACAGGCCTGGACCGTCCGGCACGGCGTCGGGCATCCGACGCGCCAGCAGCGGCAGAGCGACGGCGAGTTCGGTGCGGGCGACGAAGTGGCCCAGGCAGTGGTGCACCCCGGCGCCGAAGCCGTGGTGCGGCGGCCGCACCTGGGTGATGTCGAACGTCGGGTCCGGCATCGCCGCCGGGTCGGTGCCCGCGGCATGGGAGAGCACCTGGACGATGCCGCCCGCCGGGATGTGCAATCCCTGGAGCTCCACGTCCTCGAGGGCCTCGCGGGTCACCCACGTCACCGTCGGGTTGACCCGCATGACCTCCTCGACTGCGTTGCCGCCGAGGTCTGGCCGCGCGGCCAGGAGGCGCCACTGGTCCGGGTGGGCGAGCAGTGTCTGCAGGGCCAGACCGAGCTGGTTGCGGGTCGTCTCCATCCCGGCGAAGGCCAGGAAGACCAGGGCCACACCGAGCTCGTGGCGGCTCAGCCCGTCGGCCTCCTGGGCCTGCACGAGCGTGCTGACAAGGTCGTCGCGCGGGTGGGCCTGACGCTCGGCGACCACCCGGTCGAGGTGGCCGTGCAGCTCCTCGAGAGCGGCCTCGATCCGGGACACCTGGTTGCCCACGTCGATCGAGAACGACGCCCCCAGGTCGTCGGCCCACTGGGCCACCCGGTGCCAGTCCTCCTCGGGGAGACCGAGCAGGACGCAGATGATGCGCGCGGCGTACGGCTCGGCGAACTCGCTGATGAACTCCACCTCGCCGCGGCCGGCGAACCCGTCGACCAGCTCGTCGGCCAAGGCCTGGAACCGAGGCTGCATCGCGGCGATCGTCCTGTTGCGGAACGCCGGCACCAGCAGTCGACGCAGCCGGGCGTGGTCCTCGCCCTCGAGGCTCAGCAGTGTCTCATTCCACCAGTCCGAGAAGAGGCCGGAGTGGATGCCGTTCTGCGCCGGCCACCTGGCGTTGCCCTGACGGAAGCGCCGGTCGCGCAGCAGCGCGCTCGCCTCGGCGTACCGCAGGATCGCCCAGCCCCAGGTGGTCTCGACGTACCAGCTCTCGGCCCGCGCGGCGTGCACGGCGGGCGAGGTCACGTCGAACGCCGGGTCGCCGAGGTCGAAGGTCGTCATCGCCGCACCATCCGCACGTGGCGTCCCTCGTCGGCCTCCTCGACGTGACCGTCGAGGACGAAACCCTGACGTTCGTAGAAGTGGACCGCGCGGTCGTTGCCCTCCAGCACCCAGAGGTACGCCGGCTGGTCGCCGACCGCCTCACGGAAGAGGGCGTACCCGACCCCGGTGCCCCACCAGAAGGCCCGGACGTAGAGCGACCAGAGCTCCAGGTCGAGGTCCATGTCCTGGTCGCGGCCCGGCCCGGCGGTGGCGAACCCGATCGGGCCCTCGGGGTCCAGGGCCACCAGGGGCGGCACCTCCTGGGCGACGATGGCCCGCCAGCGCTCGACCCGTTCGGCCACCTTCTCGCGGCGGTCGTCGAGGATCTGCTGGGGCATCAACCCTGTGTACGCGTCGTCCCAGACGTCGAGGTGCAGGTGGGCCAGTGCCTCGACGTCGTCGGGGACGGCACGCCGGATCTCGACACCGGGGGGAAGGCTCATGCCAGCATCGTATGGACCGCCAGAGCGGCGATCACGGCCGCCGACACCAGCCCGGTGTTCCGGTGGGCACGCGGCCCGGTCGCGACGCGTCCGATCACGGCACCGCCGCCCGCTAGCGTGAACTGCCAGGACGCCGAGGCTGCGAACGCAGCGAGCACGAAGGCGGTGCCTTCGAGGGGACCGTCGACGAGGTGCCGGTTACCCAGGACCACCGCCGCGAAGTAGACGACCGTCGTCGGGTTGACCGCCGTGATCCCCACGAAGAGCGCGTAGGTCCCGGCCGGCGTCAGCGGCGTCGTCTTGCGGACCCGACCGCCGGTGGTGAGTGCGTTGCGCGCGGTGATCGCGGCGATGACCAGGATGACCCCGCCCGCGACCAGGCGCAACGGGGTCGCGGCCGGGGTCAGCAGCGCGGAGAGCGCCGCCCCCGCCACGACGGCCAATGCGGCGTACGCCCCGTCGACCGTGGCGATGCCGAGCGCGCCTGCGGCGCCGACGCGGTACGACGTACGCGCGGTGAGGGTGACCAGGAAGGCCCCGACGGCGCCGATGGGGATCGCGATCGCCCACCCGGTGACCAGACCGGAGAGGACGACGGAGGGCACGGCAGCCAGTGTCCTCCGGGTCGACGCGGTTGGGCCAGCGGAATACCGTGCGGGACATGCGGATCACCAAGTTCGGACATGCCTGCGTCCGGGTCGAGCACGACGGCACGACGGTGCTGCTCGATCCGGGAATGTTCACCGAGGTCGGGGCGCTGGAGGGTGCCGACGCGGTGCTGATCACGCACGAGCACGCCGACCACTACCTCGCCGAGCACCTCCGCTCGACCGACGCTGCGATCTTCACGATCGAGGCGGTGGCGGCGCGGATCCGCGAGGACGCGCCTGACGTGGCCGAGCGGGTGACGGTCGTGGCGCCGGGGGAGTCCTTCGACGCGGGGCTGCCGGTCCGGGCCGTCGGGGAGCTGCATGCGGTGATCCACCCGGAGTACCCGCGCTTCACCAACAGCGGCTATGTCCTGACCCTGGGGGAGACCAAGGTCTTCCATCCGGGGGATGCGCTCACGGGTCCCGGCGAGGAGGTCGACCTGCTGTTCCTGCCGGTCTCCGCGCCGTGGCTGCGGATCGGTGACGCGATCGACTTCGCCCGCGACGTCGGGGCGCGACGGAACCTGGCGATCCACGACCGGGTCTACTCCGAGATCGGCCTGGGGATGGTCGGCGCCCACCTTGCCAACTTCCTGGCGCCGGCTGGGCAGGAGTACGTCCGCCTCGCTGACGGCGAGGAGCTCGGCTCCTAGGCTCCGGAGAGCGCGTCGCGTACCGGCACGAACTTGGCCTGCGACTCCGCGAGCTCGGCCTCGGGCTGGGAGTCGGCCACGATGCCGCAACCTGCGAAGAGCCGCACGGTGGCGCCGTCGATCGCCGCCGAGCGCAGCGCGATGCCCCACTCGCCGTCGCCGGAGGCGTCCATCCAGCCGACGGGTGCGGCGTAGCGGCCGCGGTCCATCCCCTCGATCTGCGCGATCAACGCCGTCGCCACCGGGGTGGGGGTGCCGCCGACCGCCGCGGACGGGTGCAGCGCCTCGGCGAGCTGGAGCGAGGAGACGGTGGCGGCGTCGTGCACGACCCCGGCCACGTCGGTGGCCAGGTGCATGACGTTGGGCAGGTGCAGCACGAACGGCGCCTCGGGGACGTTCATCGACGAGCAGTGCGGGTCCAGGGCATCGGCGACCGAGCGGACGGCGTACTCGTGCTCCTCGAGGTCCTTCGAGGACCGCGCCAGGGTCGCGGCGAGCGCGAGGTCGCGCTCGTCGTCGCCGGTGCGCCGGATGGTGCCGGCCAGCACCCGCGAGGTGACCAGGCCGCGCTCGCGGCGTACCAGCATCTCGGGGGTGGCTCCGAACATGCCGTCGACGTGGAAGGTCCAGCACATCGGGTAGGACTCCGCCAGGCGCCGCAGCGGCCAGCGCACGTCGATGGGGGCGTCGGCGGTGGCGATCAGGTCGCGTGCGAGCACGACCTTCTCGAGGTCCGCACTGCTGATGCGCGCGACCGCGTCGGCCACGACTGACATCCAGCGCTCGCTGTCGAGGGCGCCGTCCGCGAAGCTCACGCCGACGGGGGCGGCGGGGTCGTCGGCGCGCTCGATGACCGGGCGCGCCGGCGGCGCGTCGGCGCGCGAGACCGTGGTCAGCCAGGTCGTGTCCCCACGCCGACCGACGACGACCTCGGGCACGACCAGGAGGGAGTCCCCGGGCTCGTCGGCGAAGGCGAAGGAGCCGAAGCAGACCAGGCCGGTGCCCGGCTCCTTGATCTCGTCGTGGACCCTAGCGCGGGCCGTGGTCTCGCTCCACCACTTGCCGGCGTCGGCGAAGCGGGTGGCTCCGTGAGTGTGGATCTCGGCGGCGACGCCCCAGCCGACGAGGCCGTCGCCGCGGCGCAGCCAGGTGACGGGGTGGTCGGTCGGGAGCAGGTCGACGAGAGCGGTGGCGGGGTCCAGCTCCAGGCGGACCGTGCGGACGGCCAGGGCGTCGGAGGGGGCCGACGTCGGCTCGTCGGGGGTCGCGCTGCTCGTCACGAAGGTGAAGCGTACGCCGGTGACCCCCGTCACCTCCCGCGAGTTGGGGTCAGACCGGGTCGTGGTGCGCCGACGTCGCTCCGGTGACGAACGCCCAGTACCGATCCCCGTAGGACCAGTGCCACCACTTCATCGGGTAGTTAACGAGCCCAGCGACGTGCCGAGGCGGCGCTCAGCTCCCGGCCCAGCAGCCGTGCCTCCCCGGTCACGTCGTGGTGCGCGGTGTAGCAACGGGCCCGACTCTGCTCGGGGGTGGCGTTGACCGGACAGCCGAGGTCCAGCTCGTTGCCGTCGAAGGTCGTGAGGGTGACGTCGGCGGCGGCTCCCGCGGTGTGCGGGGCCACGCCGGGCGGGGAGACGTGCCTGCTGGCGAGCCGACGTGCGTCAGGCGGCCTGCAGCGACGGGGGCCGGTAGCCCTCGACCAGCGTCAGGCGCAGGTCGCCGGGCAGCGCCGCCGTTGCGTCGAGAAGGCGGTCGAGCACGGGCTTGCGCAACTGCCGCCAGGACCCGGTGCCGTCGGCCTTGCGGGTGTCGACGGGCAGGTGCTCCCCGGCGTCCACCAGGGCATCGTCGGCCCGCAATGACGGGATCGAGGTGACCCGCTCATCGCAGATGAGGACCACCTCGTCCTCGGCGCTGGGTCCGGTCACGACCAGTAGACGACCACGTCGTCGCCGACGCGCACCTGGTTGAAGACCGAGGCGAGCCCCTGGTAGTCCCGGACGTTCACACAGCCGTGCGAGGCGCCGGCGTACCCCCGTGCGGCGAAGTCCGAGGAGTAGTGCACCGCCTGGCCGCCCGAGAAGAACATCGAGTAGGGCATCTCGGAGCCGTAGAGGTGCGAGACGTGGTCGGCGTCCATGCTGTTGACGTGGAAGAGGCCCTCGCGGGTGGGGGAGTACGACGCGCCGAAGCGGACGTCCAGCGTCGTGAGCACCTTGCCGTCCACGACCCAGCGCAGGG
>JBKJLD010000097.1:0-71566 GCA_046597165.1 Nocardioides sp. | reverse complement strand
ACGTCAACCCGGAGGGCCCGCACGCCAACCCGGATCCGCTCGGCTCGGCCCGCGACATCTGCGAGACCTTCCACCGCATGGCCATGAACGACGAGGAGACCGTCGCGCTGATCGCCGGCGGGCACACCTTCGGCAAGACCCACGGCGCTGCCGACCCCGACGAGCACGTCGGCCACGAGCCCGAGAGCGCCCCGCTCGAAGATCAGGGCCTCGGCTGGCGCAACTCCTACGGCTCGGGCAAGGGCGCGGACACGATCACCAGCGGCCTCGAGGTCACCTGGACCGCCACCCCCACCCAGTGGAGCAACGGCTTCTTCGACCACCTGTTCGGCTTCGAGTGGGAGCTCACCAAGAGCCCCGCCGGCGCCCACCAGTGGCAGCCCAAGGACGGCGCCGGCAAGGACGCCGTACCCGGCCCGGCGGAGGGTTCGGCGCGCCGCGTCCCCACCATGCTCACCACCGACCTCGCGTTGCGCCTCGACCCCGTCTACGGGCCGATATCGAAGCGGTTCCACGAGAACCCGGCCGAGTTCGCGGACGCCTTCGCCCGCGCCTGGTTCAAGCTGACGCACCGCGACATGGGCCCGATCGCGCGCTACCTCGGCCCCGAGGTTCCCTCGGAGACGCTGCTGTGGCAGGACCCGATCCCCGCGGTCACCCACGATCTGGTCGGCGATGACGACATCGCCACCCTCAAGGCCGAGATCCTCGCCTCGGGTCTCTCCATCGCCCAGCTGGTCTCGACCGCCTGGGCCTCGGCCTCGACCTTCCGCTCCAGCGACAAGCGCGGCGGAGCCAACGGCGCCCGGGTGCGCCTCGAGCCGCAGAACGGCTGGGAGGTCAACGACCCCGACCAGCTCGCGAGCGTGCTGCGCACTCTGGAGGGGATCGCGTCCTCCTTCAACACAGGCGACGCCCAGGTCTCCCTGGCCGACCTGATCGTCCTGGGTGGTTGTGCCGCCGTCGAGCAGGCCGCCCGCGACGCCGGTCACGATGTCCAGGTGCCCTTCACCCCGGGTCGCGCCGACGCGTCCCAGGAGGAGACCGACGTCGACTCGTTCGCGGCGCTCGAGCCCACCGTCGACGGGTTCCGCAACTACCTCGGCAAGAGCAACCGGCTCCCGGCGGAGTACCTGCTCCTCGACCGAGCCAACCTGCTCGACCTGAGCGCACCGGAGATGACCGTGCTCGTGGGCGGTCTGCGGGTGCTCGGCGCCAACCAGGGCGGCTCCAGCACCGGCGTGCTCACCCGGACGCCCGGCCGGCTCACGAACGACTTCTTCGTGAACCTGCTCGAGCTCGGGACGACGTGGCGGGCCACCGACGACTCCCGGGAGACGTTCGAGGCGATCGACGCCTCGGGCAGCGTCGTGTGGACCGGCAGCCGGGTCGACCTGGTCTTCGGGTCGAACTCCGAGCTCCGCGCCCTCGCCGAGGTCTACGCCAGCGACGACGCCCAGGAGAAGTTCGCGCGCGACTTCGTCGCCGTCTGGGACAAGGTCATGAACGCAGACCGGTTCGACCTGGCCTGAGCCAGCAGCCAGGGGCACCTCCCGAGTCCGGTTCGTCCGGGCTCGAGGGGTGCCCCTGCTGCGTTCGCGGCCTCAGCGCCAGTCGAAGTGCTCGCGGTGGATCCGGTGTGCGCGTACCCCGGCGGCGCGCAGCCCGCGCTGGAAGTCGCGGAGCATCGGCTCGGGGCCGCAGAGGAAGACCGAGAGCCGTGCGGGCTCGACGTCGACGTCGGCGAGGATCCGGTCGACGCTGAGCCGGCCCTCGGCCCTCGAGTCGATCAGGTGGGTCCGGACACCGTCGTGGCCCTCGGCCAGGGCCACCAGCTCGTTGGCGAACGGAGCGGGTCCGCCGGAGAACGCGTAGTACAGGTCGACACGTCCCGGGGCCGGGTGGTGGTCCAGCGCCCGCATCCAGCTCAGGAACGGCGCCACCCCGACGCCTCCGGCGATCCATACCTGGTCGGCGCCGCCCTTGGCATGGGTGAACCGGCCGTGCGGGCCTCCGACGACCGCGGGCATGCCCGGCTCGAGCAGCTCACGCAACCGGGAGGTGTAGTCGCCCAGCGCCTTCACGGTCACCCGCAACCGCTCCTCGGTGGGGGTGCTGGCGATCGTGAACGGGTGTCGGTGCCAGCCGTCCTTCGCCTCGAGGTAGACCATCGCGAACTGACCGGGCACAAAGGCGACCGGCCGACCGATCGGCCGCAGGCTGATCTCAACGATCCCGTCCCCCACGGGCTCGATGGTGTCCACCTCGTAGTCGTGCAGCGACTGGAAGAACCTCGCCAGCAGCTCGCGGTAGACGTAGAACCCGAGCCCGATACCGCCGGGCACGACGTAGCTCCAGCGCAGCAGCGCCGAGGTGTCGAACGGCGAGGCGTCGAGCAGGCCGTGGAAGAAGGCCGCCGCCACGAAGATCCCCGTGGTGCGGTGCAGGTCGCGCCACCGGTCGTAGCCGCCGAAGATGCTCCGGAAGTGACGAACGCCGGGCAGGTCCTTCATGGCCTTGATCCACCCACGCAACGGTCGGGGCACCACCGACTGCCAGCGCGGCAGGATGGCCCACAGCGCGAGCCCGACCAGGCCCCAGGCGCTGACCGCGCCCAGGGTGCGGCCCAGTGACGTGCCGCTCGGGCTCGACGCGAGCGGAATGTGCAGCGCCAGCAGCACCAGCCCCGTGATCGCCAGCCGACGGTGCCAGATGGCGGCCCGGTCGATCCCGTCGAACCAGTCCTCGACGAGCGGCAGGGTGCTGATCAGGACCAGGGCGATCGACAGCAGCAGGACCGACACGGCTCCGACGAGCTGGCCGAGATAGGGGCCGGTCGGTTCGCCGGCCGGACGGAACACCAGCCAGAGGGAAACGTACGCCGCCACCAGGAGACCGATGGTCATCGGCCCGAGGTGCCGTGACCACGCCGTTCCCCCGAAGGAAGCCATCCGGCGACGGTAGCCGACCATGACTGTCATCGTCCGCGGGCGCGGCTACGCGGAGTACATGGACTCGAGCAGCGGCGCGTACCTCTCCTCGACGACCTTGCGCCGGACCTTCATGCTCGGTGTCACCTCACCGGACTCCACCGTCAGGTCGTGGTCGAGGACGCGAAACTGCTTGATCGTCTCCCAGCGGTTGAGCCGACCGTTGGTCTCCTCCACACAGGCCTGCAGGTAGTCGCGGACCTCCGGATCGGCTGCCAGCGCGGCGTACTCCGTGGTCGCCAGCCCCTTGGCCCTCCCCCATTGCGCCAGGGCCTCGGGATCCAGGCTGATCAGGGCGGTCGCGTAGTTCCGGCCGTCCGCATGCACGACGATCTGGCTGGCCAGTGGGCACACCGCCTTGAAGAGGCCCTCGATGGCCTGGGGGGCGATGTACTTGCCGCCGGAGGTCTTGATCAGGTCCTTCTTGCGGTCCGTGATCCGCAGCCGGCCCAGGTCGTCGAGCTCGCCGACGTCTCCGGTGGCGAGCCACCCGTCGCCGTCCAGCGCCTCGGCGGTCGCCAGAGGCAGGTTGTGGTAGCCGCGCATGACGCTGGGTCCCCGGAGCAGGATCTCGCCGTCGGAGGCCAGGCGCACCTGGGTTCCCTCGATCGGCGTCCCGACGCAGCCGAACACAGGGTCGCCGGGCCGGACGATGCAGGCGCCCGCGCTGGTCTCGGTCAGCCCGTAGCCCTCGAGGACCAGCATCCCGGCCGAGTGGAACCAGGACGCCACCTCCGGGGAGAGCGCCGCGCTGCCCGAGATGAGGAAGCGGATCCGACCGCCGAGACGGTCCCGGATCTTCGACAGCACCAGCCGGTCGGCGACCGCGTGCTGCAGCTGCAGGACCCGGCTCGTCCGACGCCCGGCCCGACGAGCCTCGGCCACGGAGGAACCCACCCCGAACGCCCAGCCGAACAGCGTTGCCTTGAGGCCGCCCTCCTCGGCGACGCTCTGAACGACCTTGCCATGCACCTTCTCGAAGATTCTCGGCGGTCCGGCCATGAAGGTGGGGCGCACCTGGGCCAGGTTCTCGACGATCTTGTCCATCCGGCCGTCGACGGCGGTCGGGAAGCCGATCTGGAGCTGGACGGCCTCGAGCATCTTCCCGAATGAGTGTGCCAGGGGGAGCCAGAGGTACTGCAGGTCGTCGCTCGACAAGATGCCCAGCGACTCCGCTCCCGCTCCGATGTAGGTCCAGCAGCGGTGCGGGAGCTCGACGCCCTTGGGGCGTCCGGTGGTGCCCGAGGTGTAGATCAGGGTGGCCAGGTCCTCGGGTCGGATCGCTGCGACCACGTCGTCAACCGCAGTCGGGTGCTCGACGAGGTGCCGGGCTCCGAGCGCCTCCAGGTCGTCGAGACTCAGCACCCACTCGCCGTCCGCCTGGCCGTCGAAGGTGATCACCCGGACCAGGTCGGGCAGTCGGTCCCGGAGCAATCGCAGCTTGGCGATCTGGACGTCGTCCTCAGCGAAGGCAATCCGGGTGCCGCTGTCGGCCAGGATGTAGCCGACGTCCTCGGCCCCGGTGGAGGGATACACGGTCGTGGTCGCGGCGCCGGCACAGGAGATCGCGAGGTCGGCGTACAACCACTCGATCCGGGTGCTGCTCGCGATCGCGACCCGCTCCTCGTGCTCGATTCCGAGCGCCAGCAGCCCGGCAGCCAGGGTTCGGACCGTCTCGCCGGTCTGGCGCCAGGTCACCGACTCCCATCCGGTGCCCTCGGGGAAGCGGTAGGCCTCGACGTCGGGTGAGGCCGCCACCCGGTCGAGGAACATGTGGGCCACCGAGGTGGCCGTCGTGAGCGGACTGGCGACCAGGTCGGTCTGGGACTGCAACATCATGGATGGTCCTCTCGCGTGCCGATGCCTCCAGCCTCGTGGTGCCCGCCCGGCGCGCCTAGAGAACTTGGTCCCGTCTCGGGGGCCGATGGGCGATGCTGGCTCCCATGAACACCACTCGGTCACGCAGCATCGCGATCGCCCTGGTCACGACGGCCCTGTTCGCCGCCTGCCACGGGTCGGCCGCGGCTGCGACGCCGGCGCCGTCGACCGGCACGGTCTCCGCCCCGGCGACCGCGTCAACTCGCGCCGTCATGACCGGCCACCATGCCTGGGTCGCGGTCGCGGTGGCCACGCTGTGGCGCCACCCGGGGTCCGCGCGCGCCGTCGACCAGCCCGCTCTGCAACGTCCGGCCCGGATCCGCCGGTGGCTCGACGCGATGACCCTCGACCAGCGGCGCGCCCTGAGCGGTCGAGCGGACACCCAGGCGCTGCTCGGTGAGCGGGTCCGGGTGCTCCGGCTGCGCGGTGACTGGGCGCGGGTGGCGATCCCGGCGGAGCCCAGCCCCCTCGATCGGCGCGGCTACCCGGGCTGGGTGCCGGTCCGCCAGCTCACGGCGGAGCGGCCCCCGGGCACCGCTGCGGTGGTCACGGTGCTCACCCGCACGGCGTGGTTGCGCAACGCCACCACCGACGCCAGGGTTCTCGAGATCAGCTTCGGCACCCGGCTGCCCTACCTCGGCAGCGAGGGCAGGTCCGTCCTCGTGCGCACACCTCTCGGTGTCGTACGACGAATCCGTGCGACGGCCGTGGCGGTCCATGCCCCGGCCGACCCGGCGCTGCCGGCGACCCGCGCCGGGCTGGTCTCGACCGCTCAGCTCTTCACCGGCCTGCCCTACCTGTGGTCAGGTGTCTCCGGCTTCGGGCTCGACTGCTCCGGGCTCACCTGGCTGGACTACCGGGTGCACGGCCTGCGGATCCCCCGCGACGCGTCCCCGCAGTCGGCCGACGGGACGGTGGTGCACCGGCGCGGCCTTCGCCGCGGCGACCTGCTGTTCTACGCGACCGCCGGAAAGGTCCACCACGTCACGATGTACGCCGGGCACGGGAACATCGTGCAGTCACCCCACACCGGAGGCTTCGTGGAGACGGTGCCTGCCTACTGGGAGGAGTACGCCGGAGCCCGGCGATACCTGCCCTGAGTCGTGGTCTCGCCACCTGGGGACCGACGACCACGCCTCACTCGTCGAGCTGGCGACCTTCGAAGAACATCAACGGATCGCTCAACAGCTCGATCTGGATGCCGTCGGGGTCCTTGAGGTACATCGACTCCTCGATGCCCCGGTTCGGTCCGTCGTAGGCCACTCCGGCCGCATCCAGACGGGCCCGCAGCTCCTCCCACCGGTCGCGTGCCGTCGAGATCGCGATGTGCTGGACGCTGCCGATCGCCTCGACGCCGGGCTGGAGCCCCAGCCCGGGGAAGTCGAAGAAACCCAGCAGGGTGCGGTTTCCGAGGTCGAAGAAGAAGTGCGTCGAACCGGCGTAGTCCCGGTTCTCCACCAGCTCGACCAGTGGGAACCCGAGCAGGTCCTGGTAGAAGCGGATCGTCTGCTCGACGTCTGAGCAGATCAGCGCCGCGTGATGGATGCCGCGGGCCGACGAAGGGGCGCGGTCGGCGGCCGGTCGCAGGTGCTTGCTCCGGAGTTCGTCGCGGCGCGCCTCGAGCTCGGTGAGGGCGGACTCGTTCGGCATGGGATGCGCCCTTCTGAGCGGAGGTGCGATCAGTTTCAACCAGATTAGGCCGATTCCCGAACGAGCGGAAGGCCCGCCGAATCCTCCCACGGACCGGCGCGGATCGGTCTGCGTGCCCCATCAGCGGCGGTCTAGCCTGTGTCCGTGCAACTTCCCCCCGGTACTGCCTCCCCGTCGACGTTCCGCGTCGGCTTCGTCAACGGCGCCACGCCGGACAAGTGGGCCGGGGTCTGGCGTCGACGCGCCGTGCGGGAACCGCTCAGCCTCGTCCCGGTGACGCAGGACGAGCAGGAGGAGGCGCTGCGGATCGGCGACGTCGACATGTGCCTCGTACGGCTGCCGATCGACACCGAGGGAGTGCACTGCATCCCGTTGTACGACGAGGTGCCGGTGGCCGTGGTGGGCAAGGAGCACGTGGTGAGCGTCGTCGAGGAGGTCAGCCTCGCGGACCTGGCCGACGAACAGCTGGTCCTCCCCCACGGATCGGGCTGGACCCCCGCTGTTGCCCAGCTGGACTGGCCACCCATGTCGCTCGAGGACGCTCTCGAGGTGGTGGCCAGCGGCACCGGCGTGGTGATCGTGCCGATGTCGGTGGCGCGGCTCCACCAGCGCAAGGACACGACGTACCGTCCCGTGGTCGACCTGCCGCCGACCAAGGTGGGGCTGGCCTGGCTCGTCGACAACGACGACCCGCGGATCCAGACCTTCATCGGGATCGTGCGCGGCCGCACGGAGCGCAGCTCGCGCTAGACGTGTCGTCCACCACGTGTGCAGGCGGAACGGTGGCGATGTCGACACTCTCAGGTTGATTTCAGGTTGCGGTCGCTGGCACGGTCGAAGGCCGAGAATCCCCCACTGACTGAGGAGGCGGCGTTCCCCCCCACGCCGGAACCTGTGACGACATTGCAACCGAACATCCCTACCGAGCCCGACACCGACCAGGCGGTCGACCCACTGCACCCCGCTCTCGACGTACCGATCGAGGAGGCCCTCCAGACCCGGGCCGGGCTCGACAAGATCGTCTTCGGAGTGACCGCGGTCATCGCCGTGGCCTTCCTGATCTGGGGCTTCGTGAGCACCGGGTCCCTGGCCCGGGTCTCCGGGAATTCGCTGTCCTGGACGATGGCGAACACCGGCTGGCTCTTCGTGACGACCGCGAGCGGGTTCGTGGTCTTCGTGCTCTGGCTCGCCATGAGCCGCTACGGCAACATCAAGCTCGGTCGTGACGACGAGGAGCCGGAGTTCCGGACCGTCTCCTGGGTCTCGATGATGTTCAGCGCCGGCATGGGCATCGGCCTGATGTTCTACGGGGTGAGCGAGCCGATCAGCCACTTCGCCTCGCCCCCTCCGGGCACCGGCGACGCCGGCAACGCCCAGGCCACGCAGAACGCCATGGCCACGACCCTCTTCCACTGGACCCTGCACCCGTGGGCCATCTACGCCGTCGTCGGTCTCGCGATCGCGTACGGCGTCTACCGCAAGGGCCGCCTCCAGCTGATCTCGGCGGCCTTCGAGCCACTGCTCGGCCGCCACGCCCACGGCCCGTGGGGCAAGGTCATCGACATCCTCGCGATCTTCGCGACGCTCTTCGGCTCGGCCGCATCCCTCGGCCTCGGGGCACTGCAGATCCGCAGCGGCCTCCAGATCGTCGGCGGCTTCGGTGGTCTCGGCAACGGCGTCCTGATCGGCATCATCGCGCTGCTGACCGTCGCCTTCGTCCTCTCGGCCGTCACCGGGGTCGCCAAGGGCATCCAGTGGCTGTCCAACATCAACATGGTGCTCGCGATCGTCCTGGCCCTCTTCGTCTTCGTCGTCGGGCCGACGGTCTTCATCCTGAACCTGGTCCCCACCTCGTTGGGCAGCTACATCCAGAACCTCGCGATGATGTCGGCCCGGACCGGCGCCGAGGGCGGCAGGACCAACACCTGGCTCCAGAGCTGGACGATCTTCTACTGGGCCTGGTGGCTCTCCTGGACGCCGTTCGTCGGGATGTTCATCGCCCGGATCTCCCGCGGCCGCACCATCCGTCAGTTCGTCAGCGGCGTGCTGCTCGTTCCGAGCCTGGTCAGCCTCGTGTGGTTCTGCATCTTCGGGGGCGCTGCCATCGATCTGCAGAAGACCGGCACCGACGTCGCCGGCGCCGGTGGCGTGGAGTCGCAACTGTTCACCACGCTCCAGGCCTACCCACTGGCCACCGTGTCCAGCGTCCTGGTGATGGTGCTGGTCGCGATCTTCTTCGTCTCCGGCGCGGACGCGGCCTCGATCGTGATGGGCACCCTGTCCGAGCGCGGCACGATCCACCCCAGCAGGCCGACCGTCATCTTCTGGGGCGTCGCCACGGGCGCGGTGGCGGCCGTGATGCTCCTGGTCGGGGGTTCGGACGCGCTGTCCGGGCTGCAGACCATCACCATCGTCGCGGCGCTGCCGTTCGTCGTCGTGATGATCGGACTCTCCGTCGCCCTGGTCAAGGACCTCAAGCAGGACCCGCTGATCGTGCGCCAGAAGTACGCCGCCGACGCGGTCGAGCAGGCGGTGATCGCCGGAGTGACCGAGCACGGCGACAACTTCGTGCTCACTGTTGAGAAGGACCCGGAGACCACGGACTGAGCTGCGTGGTGCGGGGAGGCTGCGGACGTTGTCGTCCCAGCTCCCCGCCGATTCGGCCGCCGTAGGGCCGGCCGTGGTCGGCGAACTCCTCGCGGTAGTACGCCAATCGCCAGGTGCCGAGCTCCACGCGAGCACCGGTGCGCAGCAGTCCCTTTCCCATCAGGGCACCATGCACCCTCACGTCGGGACCCAGCGCCTCGAGCACGAACTCGTCGTCCTCACTGTGCCGGATCCGGGCGTGCAGTCCGGCCAGTCCCGGCAGGACGATGTCGCAGGTCGGGTCGCTGCCGAGCGTGGTCACGTCGTCGTTCAGCCACAGCACTCGCGGCTGGGCTCCGGTCCACAAGCCCGAAGCGCTCGCCATGACGAGGCGGGCCGCTCCCCCGCGGGTCGGGTCGTGTGTGGTCGTGACCACCCGGCGCGGCCGACGCTGCAGGGTGGGGACGATCGGGAGCATCGTGGGAGGTGGCACCAGAGCCGCAGCTGGGAGGAGCGGATCGGTGCTCCGGGACCTCGAGCGAAGTGCCGTCCAGGCACCGCCGAGGCCGGCGAGCCGGATGTGACGGGAGCCGGTGACCCGGCGCTGCCACCACGGCGCCCGGGTTGCTCCGATCCTGACCAGTGGCACGCCGTCGTGCACCACCGTGATCACCACCCCCCAGGAGGCGAGCCCGTCGGCAAGTGCCCGGACCACGGGGGCGTCCCCGCCACCGGCGAAGGCCCCAGGGTCGTCGACCTCCAGCACTAGACTGTTCGAGTCACCGCGCAGGGTGCCGCGCACCGGCGCCGCACCCGGAACACTGACCTCGAAGTCGAGGTCCGCCGCAACGACGGTGCTCACCGGCATGGTCAGACCCCGTCGTTGTGCGGGCGTCCCGAGGCGTTGTCCCGGGTCGTCACCTGGAGCGTCCCGTTGAGCTTCCACGTAGCACGTGGTGCGTTGGCGCCGGTGTCGCGCGGGACCTCAACGGACATGTCGATGAACCGGTAGTTGATCTCTGCGTCGCGACCCGTGAGGAACGACCACATCTTCGATCCGAGGTCGGTCCAGTCCAGGACCTCGGGAGTGCGGGTATCGGCCGGCTGGCTGTCGATGGACATCTGAGAGCCCTCTCAATAGTTAGACATATACTTCAACATCTTGTTGAGGTATGCTGCCAGCATGACCCCCACAGGAGCCTCAGCGCAAGAGCCGTCCGCAGAATCGTCACTTTCCATCGGCGACCTGGCCCGGCGTACCGGCCTCAGCGCGGCCACGCTGCGCATGTGGGAGACGCGGCACGGATTCCCGCGGCCACAGCGGCTCGACAGCGGCCACCGCCGCTACTCCGAGTCCGACATCGCCCGCGTCGACCTCGTCGTACGACGTCGTGATGCCGGCGTGCGGCTGGACGTGGCGATCGCGGAAGCGCTCCTGCACGCAGAGGTGCCGGCGCCCTCGGTCTTCGCCGAGCTCCGCCGCCGTCACCCGCAGTTGGCGACGCACCGGCTCAGGAAGTCCACACTGCTCGCCCTCTCGTGGGCGATCGAGGACGAGTTCTGCTCGCGCGCCCAACGGGCGAGGATCTTCGGCAGCTTCCAGCGGGACACCCACTTCCGGAAGGCAGAGGCCCGCTGGACCGAGCTGGCCCGGGTGGCGCGCTCGACGATCGTCTTCGCGGACTTCGAGCCCGGCCGTCAGGCAGGTGGCGGCCGCATCGATGCGGTGGCCTTGCGCCCCGACGAGCCGATGCGTCGCGAGTGGGCCGTGGTCTGCGACGCCGCCGACCTCCCGGTGGCGCTCACCGCCTGGGAGCTGCCCGGGCAAGAGGGGACTCCGGACCGGGACCGTTTGTTCGAGTCGCTCTGGACCGTCGAGCCGCGCGCCGTTCGCGACGCCGCCCGGGTCTGTGCCCGGGTCGCCCAGGAGCACGGCGTCGCGTCAGCCACTCCCCTGCTCTACGAGCTCGCCGACGAGCCGATCTCGGCGCCGCTGGACGCCGGGTCGGTCACGACCCTGTTCAACCGGGTCGTCTCCTACGTCGACCGGTTCGCCGTCTGAGCGACCGCGGACCTCACCAGCTGGTGGCGAGCGGTCGTCCCTCGTGGAAGCCGGCCGCCGACTGGACACCGAGCACCGCGCGCGCGTGGAGCTCCTCCAGCGAGGTCGCGCCGGCGTACGTGCAGGCAGAGCGCAGCCCCGAGCAGATCTCGTCGATCAGGTCCTCCACGCCTGGTCGGGCCCGGTCGAGATACATCCGCGAGGAGGAGATCCCCTCCTCGTAGAGCCCCTTGCGGGCCCGGTCGTACGCCGACTCCCCGGACGTCCGGTGGGCGACCGCACGGGCGGAGGCCATGCCGAACGAGACCTTGTAGGCGCGCCCGTCGGAGTCGGTCATGAGGTCGCCGGGCGACTCGTGGGTGCCCGCGAACCAGGAGCCGATCATCACCGAAGCGGCTCCGGCGGCCAGCGCGAGCGCGACGTCGCGGGGGTGCCGGACTCCCCCGTCGGCCCACACGTGGCCGCCCAGCTCCCGAGCCGCGGTGGAGCACTCCAGCACGGCGGACAGCTGGGGTCGACCGACCCCGGTCATCATCCGGGTCGTGCACATGGCGCCCGGGCCGACCCCGACCTTGACGATGTCGGCGCCCGCCTCGATCAGGGCTCGAGTCCCTTCGGCGGAGACCACGTTGCCCGCGACGACCGGCACTCCCGGATCCAGCGCGCGGACCGCACGCAGCGCCTCGATCATCCGGTCCTGGTGCCCGTGGGCGGTGTCCACGACCAGGCAGTCCACCCCGGCCTCGAGCAGCTTCGTGGCGGCACCCGCCACGTCGCCGTTCACACCAATTGCGGCGGCCACCCGGAGCCCGCCCGTGGCGTCGACCGCGGGTGTGTAGAGCGTGGCGCGCAGGGCGCCGGTCCGGGTGAGCACGCCCACCATGGCACCGTCCTCGTCGACCGCCACCGCCAGCCCGGCATGGGCGGCGTCGAGGGCGTCGAAGGCCGCGCGCGGCTCGGTGTCGGCAGCGATCAGGACCGGGGCCCGGTTCATCACGTGCTGGACCTGGGCAAACCGGTCGACGTCGGCACAGTCCGCCGCGGAGACGACGCCGACCGGGCGACCGTCGCGGATCACGACCGCGGCTCGGTGCGCACGCTTGGGGATCAGCGACAGGGCCTCGGCCACCGTCTGGTGGGGCGTCAGCTCGATGGGAGTGTCGAAGACCAGGTGGCGCGACTTCACGAAGCGGACCACGTCGGCGACGACCGGGTGCGGGATGTCCTGAGGGATCACCGCGAGGCCACCACGACGGGCCACCGTCTCGGCCATCCGCTTGCCGGCAATGGCGGTCATGTTGGCGACCACCAGCGGCAGCGTGGCGCCGGTCCCGTCGGACGTGGCGAGGTCCACGTCGTACCGACTGGCGACCGCGGAGTGCCGCGGCACCATGAAGACATCGTCGTAGGTCAGGTCGTGCGGCGGGGCCGCGTCATCGAGGAAGCGCACGACGCGGCAATCTACGCCAGGTGGGCAGGTCTTCGCTGACGGCCTTCCCGCGGCGGATCGGCCCCGTCACCAGTCAGGCCGCGACCTCCTAGGCTGACGTCATGACCTTCGTCGATCCCGGAAACCCTCACGACCTCGCGACCCGCGTCGCGCGGAGCTTCCGGGAGCTGTTCGGGTCCCCTGCGCAGGTGGTGGGCAGGGCTCCCGGCCGGGTGAACCTGATCGGCGAGCACACCGACTACAACGCCGGACTCTGCCTCCCGCTCGCGCTGCCCCACGCGACGTACGCCGCCCTGGGCGTGCGCGACGACGACCGGGTGCGCATTGCCAGCCGGCAGAGCGACACCACGTGGGAAGCCACCCTCGACGCGCTCGGCCCGGGCCAGGTCACCGGCTGGCCGGCCTACGTCGCCGGGGTGCTGTGGGCACTGCGCGAGGCCGGGCACGCAATTCCCGGGATGGAGATCCTCGTGGACGGCCGCGTTCCACTCGGCGCCGGCCTCTCCAGCTCGGCCGCCCTCGAGTGCGCGGTCGCCGTCGGCACTGTCCACCTGCTGGGCCGCGAGCTGGACGAGGCGTTGCGCCGCGAGCTCGTGACGGCCTGCATGCGCGCCGAGGCCGAGGTCGCCGGCGCGCCCACCGGCGGGATGGACCAGACGGTGGCGCTGCTGGCGGAGCCAGGCGCAGCGCTGCTCATCGACTTCTCGGAGCACTCAGCCGTCCCCGTGCCGCTCTCCCTGGCCGATGCCGGGCTGGCCCTGCTGGTCACCGACACCCGCGTCTCGCACGCCCTGGTCGACGGCGGCTACGCGAGTCGGCGCGAGGAGTGCGAAGCCGCCGTGGCTGCCCTGGGCGTCGGCTCCCTGCGCGAGGCCGATCTGGCGGCGGTCGATCGACTGGACGACGACGTGATCCGGCGTCGGGCGCGCCACATCGTGACCGAGATCGACCGGGTCACGCGGGCGGTCGCGGCCATCGGTGTCGGCGACTGGACCGAGGTCGGCGGCCTCTTCCTGGACTCCCACGCCTCGATGCGCGACGACTTCGAGATCTCCTGCGCCGAGCTCGACCTGGTGGTGACCACGACCGTGGAGTCGGGGGCGGTCGGCGCCAGGATGACGGGAGGCGGATTCGGAGGTTCGGCGATCAGCCTGGTGCCCCTGGCTCGGGTCGAGGCGGTGGTCCGCGCCGTCGACACAGCCTTCGTCGCTGCGGGGTTCGCTCCTCCGGCCCACCTGCTGGCCGAGGCGTCCGGGGCTGCGGACGTGCTCGGCTCCCCGTCACCGGCTGCCTAGTCCGGGTGCTGGGGGTGCGTGCTTGAATCGGGGCAACGCCCAGCCGAACAGCGAAGGGAAGTCACGTGGCCCGCAAGAGCCCGCTCGACAGGTTGAAGGACGCAGCAGCCGGCACGCTCAAGGACCCGCTCGGCACTGCCACCAAGGCCTTCGGCCACGTACGGGGCACCGTTGCCGTCGGCAGAACACTCGCGGCGCACACGGTCAGCGCCGTGGTCGCCCGGATGCCGGGTCACGGTTCGACGGCGCCGGCACCGGCGGTCCCACCGGCGCCCGCACGGAAGCCGGAGAGACGGCCCGCTGTCGCGTCTCCGTCGGTTCCCGAGCCCGAGGCGGTCGTCACTGAGATCGACCGGGCTGCGGAGGTCGACGCGACACCGGCCGACCTGGCGAAGCTGATGGCGAAGAAGGCCCCCGCTGCCCGCAAACCCGCGACGAGCACCAAGACCGCAGCGACCGCAAGGAAGGCGGCCGCCCGGCCGGCACCCACCAAGGCCAACACCCCCGGCGCCAAGCTGCCCCCGCGCAGGGTGGTTCCCGACGCGGGGGCAGAGCAGGCCGACTGACCGGGCTGACGGCCCGGGCTGACGACTACTTCAGCTCGGTGCTGCTGAGCCCCAGGATCCGGCGCGCCACGATCAGCTGCTGGATCTGCTGGGTGCCCTCGAAGATGTCAAGGATCTTGGAGTCGCGCGCCCACTTCTCGAGAAGCTCCGACTCGCTGTAGCCGAGCGAGCCCGCGAGCTCGACACAGCTCAGGGTGATGTCGGAGCCGACCCGGCCGGCCTTGGCCTTGGCCATTGACGCTTCGAGCGAGTTGGGCTGGCGGTTGTCGGCCATCCACGCCGCCTGGAGCATCAGCAGGTGCGCGGCCTCCCAGTCGGCCTCCATCTGGAGGAACTTGGCCGCTGCGGCGGACTGGGTGATCGCGGGCCGGTCGTAGTCGATCTCGACGTCGGCCTGCTCGAGCAAATCGCGGATCAGGTCGAGGCTGGCCTTGGCACAGCCCACGGCCATCGCCGCGACCAGGGGCCGGGTGTTGTCGAAGGTCGCCATCGCACCGGCGAAGCCCTGCTTCACGTCGACCTCGGGCGAGCCCATCAGGTTCTCGGCCGGCACCCGGCAGTTCTCGAAGATGATGGTGGCGGTGTCCGAGGCCCGGATCCCGAGCTTGTGCTCGAGCCGGTCCACGCGCATCCCGGGCGTGCCCTTGGGCACGACGAAGGACTTGATGGCGGCCCGACCGAGCTCGCGGTCGAGCGTGGCCCAGACGACCACGGCGTCGGCACGGTCGCCCGAGGTGACGTAGATCTTCTCGCCGTTGAGGACGTAGTGATCGCCGTCGAGCGTGGCGGTGGTTTTGATGTTGGCCGAGTCCGACCCGGTGCCGGGCTCGGTGATCGCCATCGCCGCCCAGACTCCGGCGAACCGCTTCGACTGCTCGTCGTCTGCGACCGAGGCGATAGCGGAGTTGCCGAGTCCCTGGCGCGGCATCGACAGCAGCAGGCCGACGTCGCCCCAGCACATCTGCTCGATGGACATCACCGAGGCGAGGTTGGCGCCGTTCTTGGTGCCCGGCCGCACGTCCTCGTTCTCGTCACGTCGTACGCCGGCCGCACCGGCGCCCGCACCCGCGCCGGACTCGGAGAGCCCGTCGATCATCGAGGCGAGCATGTCGAGCTCGACGGGGTACTCGTGCTCGGCACGGTCGTACTTGCGCGAGATCGGGCGCAGCATGTTCATGGCGACCTGGTGGGCCTGGCCGGCCAGCGGTCGGAACTTCTTGGGGTCGTCGAGGTTGATCATCAGACAAGCACGCTTCCTTCCATGACTCCGACGGCCCGCAGGTCGCGGTACCACCGCTCCACCGGGTGCTCCTTGACGAAGCCGTGGCCGCCGAGCAGCTGGACGCCGTCGAGGCCGATCTGCATGCCCTTGTCGGCGCACAGCTTGCGGGCCAGCGCGACCTCGCGGGCGAACTCCTGCCCGGCGGCGGCCCGGGCGGCCGCCTTGTAGGTCAGCAGCCGCATGGACTGCAGCTCGATCGCGATGTTGGCGACCATGAAGGCCACCGACTGGCGGTGGGCGATCGGCTCACCGAACGCCTCGCGCTCCTTGACGTAGGGAGTCACGTAGTCGAGCACGGCCTGGCCGGTGCCGACCGCGAGCGCACACCAGGCGAGGCGGGAGAGCCGCACGCACTCGGCGTACGTCGTGCCGTCGGTCGCGCCGAGCACGGCATCGGCCGGAACGGTGACGTCGCTGAGCGTCAGCCTGGTGAGCGAAGCTGCGCGCACGCCCATCGCCGGGTCGCCCTCGACGGTCAGGCCGGGCGTCGAGGACTCGACGAGGAAGAGGACCGGCTGGTCGTCGAGCAGGGCGCCGACCACGAAGAGCTCGGCCTCGGCGCCGCGCACGACCAGTGACTTGACGCCGTTGAGGACGAAGCCGTCGTCGGTGCGGGTGGCGGTCGTCGCCGGGGCGAGGACGTCGAAGAGGACGGTCGGCTCGTTGAGGGCGAGGGCCGCGGCCGGGACCTCGTCGCCGGTGAAGGCGGGCAGGTAGGTGCTCTGCTGGGCGTCGGTGCCCCACAGTCCGAGAGCGGTGGCGACAGATCCGGGGGCAAGGGTCGCGACGGCGAGGCCCATGTCCCCGTGGGCGAGCGCCTCTGCGACGAGGGTGCCGGCCATGGCCGACCGCTCCTCGGAGATGCCGCCGAGCGACTCGGGCACTCCGAGGATCGGCAGGCCGATCTCGAGGCTCGCCTCGAGCAGGGCGTCGGGTGCGGCGCAGGTCTCGTTGGCCTCGGAGGCCGCGGGGCGGACCACCTCGGCGGCGAACTCGGTGACCACGTCGACGAGCATCTGCTCGTCCTCGGTCGGCGTGAGGTCGAAGACGCCCCTGCGGGCGGTGACCGGGACGCGGACGCCCGGCAAGCCCCGCTTGCCGGCCCTGGCGAAGGTGCGCCCGGCCGTCGTGGCGGTCTTGAATCCGCTGCGCGTGACCGTGAAGACGGCCTGCTCGGTCTGCTTGCGCAGACCCATGCGGTCGATCAGCTCGCTCTGGGCGAGCCGGTTCAGGGCGAGGACCGCGATCCCGATCGGGTCGCGGAGCTCTCGCGAGGAGAGGCCGTGCTTGCCGCCGGCTCTGAGGCTCTTGGTCAGGGACATGGCTTCAATGTAACTGGGAGTTACACTCGGCGCTACAGGTTGGCCGGTGTGTCGGGTCACATCCGCGCGAGCGACCGACGCGCGACCGCCCGTCACCCGGAAGTTAGGATTCCCGGCATGCTCGATGCTCCCGACCACGCGCCGCACGGCTCCCTGCCCGAGGGCGGCACCGTCCGTCCGATGACCCGCTGGGGCGACCCCGTCATGCACCGCGTGCAGCAACCTGTCACGTCGTACGACGACGAGCTGCGCGCCCTGGTCGCCGACATGGTCGCCACGATGTACGCCGCGGACGGCGTCGGTCTGGCCGCCTGCCAGATCGGGGTCGACCGCGCAGTCTTCGTCTTCGACTGCCCCGACGAGTCCGGGGAGCGGACCGCGGGAGTCGTCTGCAATCCCGTGCTCACCCTGCCCGAGGTCGGCGATCGTCACCTCGACGAGGACGACGAGGGCTGCCTGTCGCTGCCCGGTGCGTTCGTCGAGTGCGCACGTCCCGACTTCGCGTCGGTGACCGGGACCGGGCTCACCGGCGAGCCGGTCGCCTTCTCCGGCGACGGGCTGCTGGCGCGCTGCCTCCAGCACGAGACCGACCACCTGCTGGGGCGGGTCTTCGGCGACCGGCTCTCCACCAAGCTGCGCAAGAAGCTGCAGAAGCAGCACGACAAAGCTGCCGACGAGTACCCCATGGGCTGGCCGGCGTAACCCATGGCCGACCCGCGGATCACGATCGTCCAGCTCGAGCCGGCCACGCTGGCCGCCCTCGCCGAGGGCGACCTGGCCACCGCCAGGAGCACCTCCCCGGTGGAGCTCACCCCCTGGCTGGCCGGACCCGAGTGTGTGGGCACCTGGCGCTACCGGGCCAAGCAGGCGGTGCAGTCGCCCGAGGACCTGCCCTGGGTGACCGGCGTCATCTGGGACGAGGCAGCCGGAGTGGCCGCCGGCAAAGCCGGATTCCACGGCGCCCCGAACGCCGACGGCATGATCGAGCTCGGCTACGCCGTCGACCCCACCGTGCGCCGGCGCGGCTACGCCAGGGCCGCCCTGAACGCGATGATCGGGCGCGCGTTCCGGGAGCCCGACGTGCACGTCCTACGCGCCACCGTCTCCCCCACCAACGCCGCCTCGCTGGCACTCATCCACCAGTTCGCCTTTCTCGAGGTGGGCGATCAGTGGGACGACGAGGACGGCCTCGAGATCATCTACGAGATGCCGGTCGACTGAGCGACCGGGCTGGACCATTGCCCGCCGGGTCTTGACCGTCCGAGGCGGGGAGTCTGTGCTGGATCCATGCAGGACACTCCGGTGCACGGCCGCCTCTCGGGAACGGAGCCGACGTACGCTGAGGAGTACCTCGAGCTGGTGCGCGTGCTGCTGGTCACCGGACTCTCGGTGGGGATCGTGGGCATCGGACTGGGCAGTCGCCTGGCGATGTTCCTCCTCCGACTGACGTCCCCGGACAAGGTGGTGGGCCTCGAGTCCGACGACGACTTCGTCATCGGCCAGTTCACTCTGGGCGGGACCTACAACCTGGTCACGATCGGCGCCGCGGTCGGCTTCATCGGCGCCGTCGCCTACGTGGCGGTCGCTCCCTGGCTGATCGGAGGCGTCTGGCTGCGCCGAGTCACGATCGGCGTCGCCGGTGGAGCCGTCGTCGGTGCAATGCTGGTCCACTCTGACGGCATCGACTTCAAAGTGCTCGAGCCGCTCACCTTCGCCGTCGCGCTCTTCGTGGGGCTACCTGCGCTCGTGGCCGTGCTGATCGCCACCGTTGCCGACACGGTCGCCGCGCCCGACTCATGGACGACGCGCGGCCGGCGACGCTGGCTCGTGCCCCTCATCCTGGTTGCGCTCGCACCGCTGAGCCTGCCTCTGGTGCTCCCGCTTGCGGCGATCGTCGCGCTTCTGCTGGGCCTGCGACGTCTCCTGCTCGAACGCCTGAGGAGGTCCCCCGTGGCCACTTGGGGCGTGCGGGCGGGCTTCTTCGTCATCCCGGTGCTCGGCGCGGCCAACCTCGGCCAGACCCTGGTCGAGCTCTACTGACGACCTCAGCGCCGTGCGGTGATGTAACACGCCACCGCGGTGGCGGCCGCGACGTTGAGGGAGTCGATCCCCTCGCGCATCGCGATGATCGCGCGCCGGTCGGCCGACTGCTCCCAGCGCTCAGAGAGCCCGTGGCCCTCGGAGCCCAGCACGAGCGCGACCTTGTCCAGGCCGGCGACCGCCTCCTCGATCGGGAGGGAGTCCTCGGCCAGGGTGAGCGCCACGGTGGTGAAGCCGGCCGCGGAGAGCGACGGCAGCGCGTCGTACCAATCGGGGAGACGGGTCCACGCCATCGAGAACACCGCCCCCATCGCCACCTTGATCGAACGACGGTAGAGCGGGTCGGCGCAGCGCGGCGCGAGCAGCACGGCGTCGAACCCGAGAGCGGCGCCGCTGCGCAGGATGGCTCCGACGTTGGTGTGGTCGATGATGTCCTCGAGCACCAGCACGGACCGAGCCCCCTCCAGCACCGACTCGACCGAGGGCAGCGGCCGGCGCTCCAACGAGGCCAGGGCGCCCCGGTGCACGTGGAAACCGGTGACCTGCTCTGCCAGCGCCTCGCTCATCACGAAGCACGGCGCGTCGGTCGTGGCGAGCACGTCACCGAGGCCATCCAGCCAGCGTGGCGCCATCAGGAACGAGCGCGGGGTGAAGCCGGCCTCGACCGCGCGGCGGACGACCTTTTCGCCCTCGGCGAGGAAGAGCCCGTGCTCGGCCTCCAGGTGCTTGCGCATCTGGACGTCGCGCAGGTCGCGGTAGTCGGCGAGCCGGGGGTCGGCGGGGTCGAAGATCTCGTGCAGCGTGGCCATCAGGAGAAGTGTTGCGGATGTGCAACCGCGACCACGTCACCGACCACGATGATCGCGGGCGGCTTCACTTCCGCGGCTCTCAAGTCAGCCGCCAGCGACCCCAGCGTCGAGAGCACCGTTCGCTCGGTGGGCATGGTGCCGTCGCAGACGACGGCGACCGGTGTGGTGGACGCGCGCCCACCGGCGATCAGGGTCTCGGCGATGATGGGGGCGTTCTCCACCGCCATCATCAGCACGACGGTCCCGCGCTGGGCGGCCACCGCGTGCCAGTTGACCAGCGACTCGGCGTGCCCGGGCGGCAGGTGACCCGAGATCACGGTGAACTCGTGGGCGACCCCGCGGTGCGTGACCGGGATCCCGGCGACTGCGGGGACGGCGAGCGGGCTGCTCAGCCCGGGGATGACGGTGACGGGGACACCGGCCTCGCGGCAGGCGAGGATCTCCTCGTAGCCACGGCCGAAGACGAAGTTGTCGCCGCCCTTGAAGCGGACGACCCGCTTGCCGGCCAGAGCCCGCTCGACGATCACGCGGTTGATCTCCTCCTGCAGCGCCGAGCGCCCGCGGGGCAGCTTGGCCACGTCGACGAGCTCCACGTCCGGCGCCAGCTCCCCCAGCAGCTCGCGTGGCGCCAACCGGTCCGCGACCACGACGTCGGCCTCCATCAGGGCCCGCCGTCCGGCGACCGTGATCAGCTCCGGGTCGCCGGGGCCGCCGCCGACCAGGGTCACGCCCGGTCTCCGGTCTCGGTGGTCGCGCGCGACGATGCGTCCCTCGCGCAGCCCCTCGAGGATCTCGTCACGGACCGAGGCCGAGCGACGCGGATCGCGGTTGCCGAGCACCGCGACGGTGACACCGGCGTGGCGACCGACCGCGGGCGTCCAGGCGGTGGCCCGGGTCGCGTCGTCGGCGCGGACGCAGAAGACCCGCCGCTCCTCGGCGGCCGTCGAGACCGCCTCGTTTGCCGCGCGGTCGTCGGTCGCAGCGATGACGTACCACGCACCGTCGAGGTCGGTGGCGACGAACCCGCGTCGGTCCCAGGTGATCTCGCCCGCGCCGACCAGCCCCTCGACCGCCGGCGTGACCTCCGGCGAGACCACGTGGACGACGGCACCGACAGCTAGCAGGGCCGGCACGCGACGCTGGGCCACGTGGCCGCCGCCGACCACGACCACGCGCCGGCCGGCGAGCCGCAGGCCGGAGGGGTACGTCGGGAAGTCGTCGCTCACCCGTCCATGGTGGCCCCGCAACCGTCGGTGCGTTTGCTCGGTTCAGCCACCGGACTACGTTGGGAGCGACCCGTTCTCTCAGCTAGGAGTGACATGAGCCTCGACCGCCCGGTCTCCCCCAACCCCTACGACCTGCTGCCCCAGGTCCCCGAGTTCACGGTCACCAGCACGGACGTCACGGACGGCGCGCCGCTCAAGGACGACCAGGTCGCCGATGGTGGCAACACCTCTCCGCAGCTCTCCTGGTCCGTCGCCCCGGAGGGCACCAAGAGCTTCACCATCACGTGCTTCGACCCCGACGCCCCGACCCCCAGCGGCTTCTGGCACTGGGTCCTCGTCGACGTGCCGGCCGACGTGACGTCGCTGGACACCGGAGCCGCCGCCGGCGACCTGCCCGGCAACGCCTTCCACTGCCGCAACGACGGCGGCGAGAAGGGTTTCATGGGCGCCGCCCCGCCTCAGGGCGACCAGGTGCACCGTTACTTCTTCGTGGTGCACGCGGTCCGGGAGGATTCGCTGGGCGTCGACTCCGACGCCTCGCCCGCCGTGGTCTCTTTCAACCTGGCCTTCAAGACCGCCGGCCGGGCGATCCTGCACGGGACCTACCAGCACTGAGCCGGACCCACCCGTGGGGTCAGCGGCGGGTAGCCTGAGGCTTTCCGACCACCACCACGTTGCTCAGGTAGCGCGTGCCGTCCCAGTCCTCGCAGGTGACCAGCACCAGGCGGCCGGGCACCTCCTGGCTGAAGAGGCGCTGTGCATGCTTCGCCACCGAGCCCTTGCTGTAGACGTGGACCCGCTGGACGAGATAGAGGATCCGACCCCGGTCGGTGCGAACCGTGACCCGGTCACCCGGCCGCAGGGTCTCGAGATCGTCCAGGGCGCCACCACCGGTGTGCACCGTGTGCCCCGTGATCAGTGCACTGCCGTGGGCCGCGCCGGGCTTCGCGCCGGCCGCCCACCATCCCAGCTGTTGGGGGTCGCTCGGGGGCACGAGGGTCCCACCAGGCGCCTTGACCGGGAGCACGGGCACGTCCACGGCGAGCGCCGGGATCAGAACCCGGCGCGGAGCCCCGGGCACCCAGGGGGCCCGGGCGGCCTCACGGACTGCGGCGCTCGCAGGAGCCGTCGTGGCACTTCCCGCGTCCGGAGGCCCTTCGGAGGCGCCTGACCCCGAAGGCTGCGCCAGCCAGTAGGCCGCGCCCACGACCACCAGGGCGACACCGACCGCGCCCACCGCCCAGTGACGGTGGCCGCGGCCGGGTGCCTTGCTGACGGTGTCCTCAGCGCTCGGTGCGGGCACTGGACCGGCGACGCGTCACGAATGCGGCAGCGGCGAGCAGGGCACCGAGGAGGATGACCAGCACCGGCAGCGGGGAGCGGATCCAGTCGGCCGCGGATCGACTGTTCTCGCCGGCGTCCACGGCGGTGGGGACCCCGGCGCTGCCGGCATTCGCCTGGTCGGCACCGGTCTTGCTGCTGTCACCGGAGGCCTGGGTGCCCAGCACCTCGAGGTCGCTGCTCTTGCCCTGCCCCTCGGCTGCCGGGGCGCTCGTCGAGCCCTTGCCACCCTGGGCGGTCGACGTGTCGTCATCGGACGAGGACCCGGGGGCTGAGGAGGCGCCGCTGGTCGGGGTCTCGCAGGGAGCGACCCAGAAGACCTTGGTCTTGGTGTCGTTGCCCTTCGAGTGCGGCGTCGCGACGGTCAGCTTCACGTGATAACCCTGCTTGGGGTGGGGAGCACCCTGGAACGAGAGCGAGTAGGCCTGGGTCCCGTCAAGACCGGTCGCGGTTCCGGCTCCGGTGGCCGGGTCTCCGCCCACGAAGACGTTCGACGGACCGTCCACGGTCAAACTGACGTCCTTCGTGGGGGCCTGCATGGCGAAGGTGACCGTGGAGATGACGTCCGCACCCTCGTCGAAGCCGTACCACTCGATCTGGAAGTCGCAGCCGGGGTGCGGGCTGTTGTTCGGGATGCCGTCCATCTCGCCGAGCGGGGCGATCTTGACCGTGCCGTTGTTCCCGGCCGGGTCACCGTGACCGCCGTGGCCCCGCTGCCCCTTCGGGCCCTGTCCGTGGTCGTGGCCCTGCCCGTGGTGAGGCGAGCGCTTGGTGTCCTTCGAGTCGCTGTTCTGCTTCGTCTGCGCCCCGTGCGGGTGGTGTGCGTTGTCCGACTTGTGGGCTGCTGCCTGGCTGTGGCCCGACCCGGGGTCAGCCGAGGCCGGCCCGGCGGCGACTCCCCACGTAGCGACGACGAGCACGGAGGTGAGAGCGAGTGAGCGACGGAGGTCGAGAGTGCGAGGCATGGCTGGGGCTCCGATTCCGCCGGCGGAGCCGGCTGCGAGTGTGGGTGACGCGATGGCGCTGGAACGACCCGCGCACCGGGAGATTTGCCCCAGGGCCGCGACCTCCAAACCCGCCCCCCTCAACTTTTTTGGCTCGAGTGCTGGGCAGTGGCCGCCGACGCGGTCATACTGCGACTCTCTCGGCCACCGCGCCCCCCCTCAGCAGTGGAAAGCAACATGCCCCGTGAAATTCGTCGCCTTGGCGCGATCGGCGCCGCCGTCGCCCTCGTCCTGGCGACTCTCGGAACCCCCAGCTTTGCGGCGACGACGGCGCACGCCGGGCGGGTGGCGCACGAGAGCAGCCGATCGCTGACCGCCCTGGACCGCTACGAGAAGCACATCCTGAAACGGATCAATCTCGCGCGTCTGGCGGAAGGCCTGCACCGGGTGCGCCTGGTCAGCCCGTGCCTGGACCGGTACTCCGAGCGCTGGGCGGCCCATCTGGCCACAACCGGTGACTTCGTCCACCGCGACCAGCGCAAGGTCCTGCGCGGCTGCGACCTGAACTGGGTCGGGGAGACCATCGCCCGAGGGACCGGCAGCAGCCCGACCGACGTGGTCACTGCTTGGCTCAACTCCCCGCCACACCGCGCCGTCATCATGAAGCCCCGCGCCAACCGGGCCGGTGTCGGCGTACGCCGCGACGGCAGCGGTCGCCTGATCTCCGTGCTGAACTTCGGCGACACCCGCTGACCCGAGGCGACGACCCGCAGACGGGTGAGAGGATGGCGCGCTCGCCCACGTCGTCGCCGGGTCGGAGGTCTCGCCATGCTCCATGTCGCCATCGCGACCCGGGCATTTCGGCGCTACTCCACCTACCGCAGCGCGACCCTGGCGGGCATCTTCACCAACTCGGTCTTCGGCGTCATCTACTCCTACGCCTATCTGGCGCTGTGGGCCCAGAACCCCGACGCCGGGGGCTACGACGCGACCGACGCCGTCACCTTCGTCTGGCTCGGTCAGTCCCTGCTGATGACCGTCGCACTCTGGGGCGGAGGCTCCACCGACGACCTGGCCCTGCGCATCCGAACCGGTGACATCGCCATCGATCTCTACCGCCCGGTCGGCATCGTCGGCTGGTACCTCGCTGGCGACCTCGGCCGCGCTGCGTTCCACTTCGTCACCCGGGGGCTGGGGCCGGTGGTCGTGGCGGCGGCGCTGTTCGACCTGCACTGGCCGAGTGCGGCCGGGGCGATCGGGTTCCTGGTCAGCATTCCGCTGGCCGTGACGGTCAGCTTCGGCCTGCGCTTCCTGGTGAGCTGCACGGCCTTCTGGCTGCTCGATGCCAGCGGCGCCCGGGTGCTCAGCGGTGCGCTGGCGATCTTCTTCAGCGGGATGATGCTCCCGCTTGTGCTCTTTCCGGGATGGCTGGGCACCGTGGCCCGTGCGCTGCCGTGGTCGGCGATGATCCAGGTGCCCAACGACATCTGGCTCGGCAAGCGCGAGGGCAGCGACCTCTGGCTCGCCCTGGGCTTCCAGGCGATGTGGGCACTGCTCCTCCTGGGCGCGTGTGGACTGCTCCTGCGCGCGGCCACCCGCAAGGTGGTGGTTCAGGGTGGCTGAGTCCATCGCCCGACCCGACACCGGGAGTGTTCGCGTCTACCTTGCAATCGCGGCCCTGTGGATCCGCGCCGCCTGGGTCTACCCCGCGTCGTTCGTCATGCTCGCGGTCGGCAACGGCCTGATCACGGGCCTCGACTTCGTCGGCCTCTGGGTGATGTTCGCCAACATCGACAACCTCGGCGGGTTCGGCCTGCGTGAGATCGCCCTGCTGTACGGCGCGTCCGGGCTCGGCCTCGGGATCGCCGACACCCTGATCGGCAGCGTGGAGCGGATCGGTGACTACGTGCGCACCGGTCGCCTGGACCAGATGATGACCAAGCCGGTGCCGCTCCTGGTGCAGGTCTGCGCCGATCAGTTCACGCTGCGGCGGCTCGGCCGGATCACCCAGGCCTCGGTCGTCTTCGCCTGGGCCGCGACGTACGTCGACTGGACCCCGCTCAAGGTCCTGGTCGCCCTGTCGATGGTGGTCAGCGGCGCGGTGCTGTTCTTCGCGCTCTTCGTGACCTTCTCGTGCGTGCAGTTCTGGACCGCGGATGCCAGCGAGTTCGCCAATGCGTTCACCTACGGCGGCAACACCATGACGCAGTACCCGCTCAACGTCTTCCCGCGCGAGCTGATGGTCGGGCTGACCTTCCTGCTGCCGGTCGCGTTCGTCAACTGGTATCCCTGCCTCTACCTGCTCGGCCGCGCGGACCCCTTCGGCATGCCGGCCTGGCTGCAGTTCTGCTCCCCAGTGGCGGCCGCCGTCGCTCTCGCCGTCTCGCTGCTCGTCTGGCGTCAGGGCGTTCGGCACTACACCTCGACAGGATCGTGATCATGTCCACCACCGGGCCCCTCATCGACGTTCGCGCGCTCGAGCGCACCTTCGTGGTCCGCAAGCGCGCCGGCCGGTTCCGGCGCACGACCACTCTCGTGCGGGCCGTGCACGACCTCGACCTCATGATCGACTCCGGCGAGATGGTCGGCTACATCGGTCCCAACGGTGCGGGCAAGTCCACCACCATCAAGATGCTGACCGGCATCCTCGTGCCGACCGCGGGCGAGGTCCGGGTCGGTGGACTGGACCCGAGCCGCCAGCGCACCGAGCTCGCCCGGCGCATCGGCGTGGTCTTCGGCCAGCGGACCACACTGTGGTGGGACCTGCCCCTGCGCGACTCCTTCGAGCTTCTCCAGAAGATGTACCGGGTCCCCCCCGACCGCTACCGCGCCAACCTCGATCGCTACGTCAACCTCCTCGACCTCGGCGGCTTCCTCGACACCCCGGTTCGCCAGCTCAGCCTGGGCCAGCGGATGCGCGGCGACATCACGGCGGCCCTGCTGCACGACCCCGAGATCCTCTACCTCGACGAGCCCACGATCGGGCTCGACGTGGTCTCCAAGGGCCGGGTGCGCGAATTCCTGAGGGCCCTCAACGAGGAGCGCGGGACCACGGTCCTGCTGACGACCCACGACCTGCAGGACATCGAGGCGCTGTGTCGGCGCGTGATCGTGATCGACCACGGCACCGCGGTCTTCGACGGCGCGCTCACCGAGTTGCACCGACACGGCGGCTCAACCCGAACGCTGGTCGTGGACCTCGTCGACGAGCGTCCGGCGATCTCCGTGCCCGGCGCTACGACTCGCAGGGTCGAGGGCCCCCGTCAGTGGCTCGCCTTCCCGTCGGATGCGAGCGCGGCGCCGATCGTCGCAGCCGTCGCAGCCGCGTACGACGTGGCGGACCTGTCCATCCAGGAGCCCGACATCGAGGACGTCATCCGCGAGCTCTACTCCCGCTGACTCGCGTCAGGCGAGTGGCGCTCGCAGGCTCAGGACCACGGCGAACCGCTCGCCCGCCACGTCGACCTGGAAGCCGCCCCTGGCCAGGTCGGCCGTGGTGACCGGGCCGTCGGAGCGCAGGTAGGCCAGTGCGACGCACGCACCCAAGGTCTCGCCCCACGCGGCGCTGGTGACCTGCCCGCACGGGGCTCCGTCGCGCAGGACCAGCTCACCGCCCCAGAGCATCGGCTCGGGGCTCTCCACGACAAGTGACACCAGCCGGCGCCGCGGGCCACCTTCGCGAAGCTGCTCACGATGCTCCTCGAGCGAGGCCCGGCCCAGGAAGTCTCGATGCGGCCCTTCTCGATCCAGGCTCGTCGCAAAGACCAACCCGGCCTCGACCGGGGTGTAGTCGGGCGTCAGCTCGCGACCGAAGGCTCGGTAACCCTTCTCGAGGCGCAGTGACTCGATCGCGTAGTAGCCCGCGTTCACCACCCCGAGGTCGGCGCCCGCCGACATCAGGGCGTCGTACACCCCGGTGGCCAGCTCCACCGGCACCAGCAGCTCCCAGCCGAGCTCACCGACGTAGGTCATCCGGGTCGCACGCACCGTGGCGTGCGCGAGCCAGATCTCCCGGCTGGTGGCGAAGGGGAAGCCCTCGTCTGAGAGGTCGGCGTCGGACAGCCGCCCGAGCAGCTCCCGAGAAGCCGGCCCCATCACACCGAGCACGGCGTACGCCGTCGTGACGTCGCGGACCGTGACACCGCGCGCGTGCCGGTCCAGCCAGTCGAGGTCACGGACCGTGGTGGCCGAGCTGGAGACCAGCAGGAAGGTGTGCCGGCTCGTCCGGGTCACGGTCAGGTCGGCCTCGTAGGTCCCACGGCCGTTGAGGAACGGCGTGTAGACGCACGAGCCGACCGGCACGTCGACGTCGTTGGCGCACACCCGCTGCAGGGCGTCGAGGGCGTCGAGACCCTCCACGACGTACTTGGAGAACGACGTCTGGTCGAAGACCGCGACCGCCTTCCGGGTGGCGCGCTGCTCGGCCGCCGACCAGGCCAGCCACCCCGGCTTGCCCCAGGCGTAGTCGAGCTGTGCCTGCGCCGGCGACGGCGCGAACACGTTGGGCCGCTCCCAGCCCATCCGCGAGCCGAAGACGGCGCCCGCTGCGGTCAGGCGGTCGTGGAGGGGCGAGCAGCGGAACGGGCGGGCGGTCTCGAGCTCACGGTTGGGCCACGGGATCGCATAGTGCAGACCCAGCACCTCGGCCACCCGGTCGCGCAGCCAGCGGTTGTTGTTGTTGAACGAGGCGAAGCGGCGTACGTCGACCCCGATCAGGTCGGTGGTCGGCTCGCCAGCGACGATCCACTCCGCCAGCGCCCGGCCGGCTCCCCCGGCGGAGGCGATGCCCACCGAGTTGAAGCCGGCGCCGACGAAGTAGCCGGCGACACCGGGGACCTCGCCGAGCAGGAACTGGTTGTCGGGCGTGAACGACTCCGGGCCGTTGTAGAACTTGCGGATCCCCGTCTCTGCGAGCGCCGGGATCCGGTGCACGGCCTGCTCCATGAGCACCGAGAAGTGCTCCCAGTCCTCGTCGAGAAGCTGGAACTCGAACGGGTGCGGGATCGTGTCGGGCGTTCGCCACGGTTTGGCCTCGGGCTCGAACCCGCCCACGACGAGCCCGCCGGTCTCCTCCTTGAAGTAGGTCCAGCCGTCCGGGTCGCGCATGATCGGCAGGTCCGGGTGCACCCCGGCGATCGGGTCGGTGACGACGTAGAAGTGCTCGGCCGAGTGCAGCGGCACCGTGGCCCCCACCAGATCGCCCAGTGCCTTGGCCCACTGACCGGCGCAGTTCACCACCACCTCTGCGGCCACGCTCTGCTGTTCTCCGGCCAGATCGGTCCATACCCCGGCGACGGAGCGTCGATCGCCGCCGGTGGTGACTACCTGGAAGCCGGTGACCCGGCAACCCTCGACGATGCGGGCACCGCGCATCCGGGCACCCCTGGCCAGGGACTGGGTCAGGTCGGTGGGGTTGACCTTGCCGTCTCCTGGCAGCCAGATCGCGCCGAGGACGTCGTCGACCTGCATCGGCGGCCACAGCTCCCCGGCCCGCGCCGCTGAGATCAGCTCGCACTCCATGTCGTAGGCCGTCGCATTGGCCGCTGTCCGGCGCAGCTGGACCATCCGGTCCTCGGTGCGGGCGACGATGACGCCCCCCACATTTCGGTACCCGGTGGCCAGCCCGGTCTCGGCCTCCAGCGAGTCGTAGAGCTCCGCGGAGTACTGCACCAGCCGGGTCCCGCCCTCCGACGCGCGCAGCGGGCCGACCAGGCCGGCCGCGTGCCACGTCGTACCTCCTGAGACGTGGCCCTGTTCGAGCAGGAGCACGTCGGTCCAGCCCAGCTTCGTCAGGTGGTAGGCGACCGACGCGCCGATCACCCCGCCGCCGACGATCACCACCTGCGCTCGCTCCGGCAGCTCACTCGTCACGCACGACCTCCTCCAGGAGCCGCTCGAAGCCGGGACTGGTGAAGGTGCGTGCCGCCTTCTCGAACCGCTCCTGCCCCCAGGCGGTGAAGTCGAAGTCCAGGGGACTGGCGCCCGCCTGGATGACCCCCCACAGCGACCAGCCGTACTCCGAGACCAGGGACTGGAGCCGGACTCTCGCCAGCTTGTTGGGTCGCGGCCGGCCGAAGTACGCCGTCGTCAGCTCCTCGACCTGGTCCACATCGAGCTCGCACTCGGTCGCGGTGTTGCCGAGCTCGAAGCAGGCGTCGTTGTTGCCGGAGTACTCGTAGTCGATCAACCACACGCGCTCCCCGTCATCGACGAAGTTCCCCGCGAGCAGGTCGTTGTTGCACGGGACGGTCCCCTCGTCACGGACCGCGAGCGCCGCCTGCACCCGCCGGAACGGACCCTCGAAGTCGTCGTAGCCCTGGAAGAGGGGGTAGTCATGCTGATCGACAGTCTGCCGGTAGCGGGCCTGGCGCCGGAACATGTCGAACTCCCCCGAGAACCGCGGACCGTGGTGCAGTCGGTGGATCGCTTCGGCTGCACGGGCGAGGATGCCGGGCTCGGCGAGGCTGGCGTTGGTGTAGGTCACGCCATCGATGTAGTCGATCACCAGCAGACCATGCCCGGGCAGGTAGTCGACCACGCCGGGTCCGACGCCGGCCTGCGCAGCCGCCCGGGTGTTGACGTGCTCGGCATCGCGGTCGATACCCAGGAGCTCGGCGTCGCCGCGGAATCGACGTACGACGTAGTCCCCGGCGGGGGTCGTCACATGGAGGTTCTGGTTGGTCAGTCCACCGGGCAGCTCGGTGACCGTGCGCGCGAGGCCCTGCAGGACCGGGACACGGTCCAGCAGGGCCTCGAGCTCGGCGTCGGTGAGGGTCACTCCGCTCAGTCGGTGAAGGCCTCGACGACCTCCGGGTCGATGGTGTGCTTGGGACCGGTGAACCAGTGCCGCACGGAGACGAACCAGTAGACCGTCAGCAGGACCAGCGCCACGGGCACCACGATGATGGCGTAGTTGACGTATTTCCACGCGAAGCCGTCGTTCCACCAGATGCCGACACTCGAGGTGGGCAGCAACCCGACGATGGACATGATGATGATCTCGAGGACGGCGATGGGGTTCATCCACCGGTACTTGCCACCGTTGTTCCAGCTTCCAAGGTGGAAGTTCGAACCCAGACGCCAGCGCAGGAAGATCGGGATCGCAAAGGCGAGATAAAGCCCGATGACGCCGATCGAGACCACCGCGAAGAACGCGATCGGCACGGGGGCGCCACCGATGTCAACCTTGACCAGGGCCGGCAGGGTCAGGAGCAGCGCGACGACCGCCGAAGCCAGCACCGCGTTGACGGGAACCTTGTGTGCGTTCAGCTTTGCGAAGTGACGCGCCCCCGGCATCGCACCGTCTCGGCTGAAGGCGAAGAACATCCGGCTCGTGCTGGTCATGCAGGCCACGGTGCAGAAGAACTGACCGGCGGTCGAGATGAAGATGACGAGCCCGGCAACGTGCGGTGTGAGCGCCTGACCGAAGATCGCGAACACACTGCCACCGGCTGCCGTTACCCCATCCTTGTCCTGGACGGCGAACAGGAACGAGAGCAGAAGGACCCAGCCACCGATCCCGGAGTAGAAGATCGAGCGCCAGATGCCCTTGGCCGCCCCGCTCGACGCGGACTGGGTCTCCTCGGAGAGGTGAGCCGACGCGTCGTACCCGGTGATCGTGTACTGGGTGAGGATCCCGGACAGCGGCAGGATGTAGAGGAAGAAGCCCATGCCGCCGGTCTTGCCCCCGAACAGCCCCGTGTTGTTGACGCTGCTCGAGAAGACGTCTCCGGCCGAAGCGTGGCTGGCGCCGTCCTTCAGGAAGAACCACAGGATCACCACGATGATCGCCGCACCGAGCACGTGCCACCACACCGAGATGTTGTTCAGCACCGCGAGCAGGTGGCTGGAGAAGATGTTGATCAGGGCGGCGAGTCCCAGGATGACCACGAACTCGATGAACACCCGGGTCAACGAGTAGCCGTCTGCCCAAGAGGTGCTGAAGTAGCCGATGGTGGCATCGAAGAAGGTCGCACAGCCGTACGCCACCGAGGCCACGATCGCCACGAGTCCGATGAGGTTCAACCACCCGGTGTAGAAGCCGGCCGCAGGCCCGCCGAGCTTCGAGGCCCACCAGTAGATCCCGCCCGAGGTCGGGTAGGCCGACACGAGCTCAGACATGCACATGCCGATCACCAGGATGAAGAGGGTGAGGATCGGCCAGCCCCAGGCGATGGCGGCAGGTCCGCCGTTGTTCCAGCCGAGGGCGAAGCTGGTGAAGCAACCGGCCAGGATCGAGATGATCGAGAACGAGATGGCGAAGTTCGAGAAGCCGGACCAAGATCGGTTCAGCTCCTGCTTGTACCCGAGCTTGGCTAGGTGCAGCTCGTCCGCAGACAGCTGTGGGTGTTCGTGGACGGGCTCGTGGGCTTCAGGCATTGCGGCACTCTCCGGGGCTCGGCGCGTCAGATGAGTCGGAGGCTAGACCCGCGCCGAACCAAGCGTCCATAGTCTCGGGAAAAATTGGTATGAACCCAGACCTTTGACCAATTGACACCGAGCCTTCCGGATTCGAGGATGGCCCCCATGACCGTGTCGCCCCAGCACGACCTGACCGAGGCCGTGCTCAGGCCGGTCCGCGGGCACCACGCCTTCGAAGCCTGCGTGGAACAGCTGGCCACAACCATCCGGCTGGGCGTCTACCCGCGCGGCTCCACGCTCCCCTCGGAGCGCGAGCTCGCGGTCCGGTTGAACGTCTCCCGGGCCACCCTGAGGGAGGCGATGGCGGCCCTGCGCGAGGCCGGACTGGTCGAGACCACTCGGGGGCGCGGCGGCGGCACGGTGGTCACGCTCAAGCCGCGGACCCCCTCCGCCAGGAAGGCCTCGAGGACCTCTGCGGCAAGGCGCCAGGACTGGCTCGACGCCCTCGACTTCCGCCGCATCGTCGAGCCCGGGGCTGCCCACCTCGCCGCCTGTGTGGAGCTCGACGAGTCCCGCCGCGCTCAGCTCACCCAGGCCCATGAGGCGGTCGCTGCCTCGAGCCGGGCCGCTGACCACCGCCAGGCGGACTCACGCTTCCACCTCACCGTCGCGGCGCTGACGGGCTCACCGCGAGTGGTCGAAGCCGTCACCTCCGTGCAGGCGACCCTGCACGAGATGCTGCTCGCGATCCCGGTGCTCGACACCAACATCGCGCACTCCGACCGGCAACATGCCTCCCTGGTCCGCGCGGTCCTGCGCGGCGACGCCGACCGGGCCCGCGCGGTGATGGAGGAGCACTGCGACGACACCGCCGCACTTCTGCGCGGTCTGGTGGGTTGAGCCGCCCACTCCCCTCGCCCACCGCCCCCGACCAGGAGAACCCATGACCCGACGCAACGACCGCCACCTCAGCATGGAAGATCTCGTCGTCCGCATCGGCGAGGGACTGATCGACACCGTCGTGGTGGCCTTCACCGACATGCAGGGCCGGCTCCAGGGCAAGCGCCTGCACGGGCGCTACTTCGTCGACCACGTCGTCGGGCACGGCACCGAGGGGTGCAACTACCTGCTCGCCGTCGACGTGGACATGAACACCGTCGGCGGCTACGCCATCTCCTCGTGGGAGAAGGGGTACGGCGACATGGAGTTCGTGATGGCCGAGGAGACCATCCGGATGCTCACGCACCTGCCCGCCACGGCGATGGTCCAGTGCGACCTCGTCTGGCCCGACGGGACCCCCGTGGTGCAGTCCCCCCGCGCCATCCTGCAACGGCAGCTGGACCGGGTCGCCGAGCGCGGCTGGACCGCACTGTCCGGCACAGAGCTGGAGTTCATCTCGTTCGACACGACCTACGAGCAGGCGCACCGCGACAACTACCGCGACCTGACGCCCTCCAACCAGTACAACGTCGACTACTCGATCCTCGGCACCACCCGGGTCGAGCCGCTGCTGCGCGACATCCGCAACCACATGTACGCCGCCGGCCTGGACGTCGAGGGCGCCAAGGGCGAGTGCAACTTCGGCCAGCACGAGATCGGGTTTCTCTTCGCCGAGGCGATGATGACCGCCGACAACCACGCGGTCTACAAGACCGCCGCCAAGGAGATCGCCGCCCAGCACGGCAAGGCGATCACGTTCATGGCGAAGTACGACGCCCGCGAGGGCAGCTCCTGCCACATCCACCTGTCGCTCCGCGGCACCGACGGCGAGCTCGTCTTCTGGGACAAGGAGGCGAACGACGGCAAGGGCGACCGTTCAGCTCTCTACGACCAGTTCGTGGCCGGAGTGCTCGCGACCGTCGCGGACTTCACGCTGCTCTACGCGCCGAACATCAACTCCTACAAGCGCTTCGCCGACGGCTCGTTCGCCCCGAACACGATCGCGTGGGGCCTCGACAACCGGACCTGCGCCGTGCGCCTGGTGGGTCACGGCGCCGGAGCCCGGATGGAGAACCGGGTGCCGGGTGGCGATGTGAACCCCTACCTCGCGCTGGCCGCCATGATCGCCGGCGGGCTGCACGGGATCGAGAACGAGCTGGAGCTCGAGCCCCCACTCGAGGGCAACGCCTACACCTCCGGGCGCCCGAAGGTGCCGACCACGATGCCGGCGGCTCGGGAGGTCTTCGCCACCTCCGCGGTGGCCCGGGCGGCCCTCGGTGACGAGGTCGTCGACCACTACGTGAACATGGCAGACGTGGAGCTCGCGGCCTACAACACGGCCGTCACCGACTGGGAGCTCCGCCGCGGATTCGAGAGGCTCTGATGGTTTCGACAGGCTCCACCAGCGACACCTACACCGTCATCAACCCGGCGACCGCCCGGCCGGTGAGCGAGGTACACATGGCCTCCGTCACCGAGACGGACCGCGCCATCGAGCGCGCCCAGGAGGCGTTCTCCTCCTGGCGGCGGATGGCGCCAGGCGACAGGGCGGCACTGTTGCGCCGCTTCGCGAGCGTCGTGGACGACCACATCGAGGAGCTCGCCGAGATCGAGGTCCGCAACGCGGGTCACACCTGGGGCAACGCCCGGTGGGAGGCCGGGAACGTCCGGGACTGCCTCAACTACTACTCCGCGGCTCCGGAGCGGCTCTTCGGGCGCCAGATCCCGGTGGCGGGCGGGGTGGACATCACCTTCCGCGAACCGCTGGGTGTGGTGGGGATCATCGTTCCCTGGAACTTCCCCATGCCGATCGCCGGGTGGGGGTTCGCGCCCGCACTCGCGGCTGGAAACACCGTGGTCCTCAAGCCGGCCGAGCTCACCCCACTCACGGCGATCCGACTCGGCGAGCTGGCCCTCGAGGCCGGCCTGCCCGAGCACGTGCTCACGGTCATCCCCGGCAAGGGCTCGGTCGTGGGCGAGCGGTTCGTCACCCATCCGCTGGTGCGCAAGATCGTCTTCACCGGCTCCACGGCGGTCGGCAAGAAGATCATGGCCGGCTGCGCCGACCAGGTGAAGCGTTTGACCCTCGAGCTCGGCGGCAAGAGCTCCAACATCGTCTTCGCCGACGCCGACATTGACGCGGCGGCGGCCAGCGCGCCGTACGCCGTCTTCGACAACGCCGGCCAGGACTGCTGTGCCCGGTCGCGCATCCTGGTGGAGCGCTCGGTCTACGACGAGTTCCTCACCAAGCTTGAGCCGGCCGTCACGGGGATGCGGGTCCTCGACCCGACCGACGAGACCAGCGAGATGGGGCCCCTCATCTCCGCCCAGCAGCTCGGCACCGTGCGTGGTTTCCTCGACGAGGTCGACGTGGCGTTCGCGGGCAAGACCCCCGGCGGCGACGGGTTCTGGGTGCCACCGAGCGTGGTCACCACCGAGGATGCCGGGGCGCGGATCTGGCGCGAGGAGGTCTTCGGTCCTGTCGTTGCGGTGATGCCCTTCGACGACGAGGAGCACGTCGTCGCGCTGGCCAACGACACCGAGTACGGCCTGTCCGGCTCCATCTACACCCGTGACCTCGGGCGCGGCCTGCGGGTGGCGCGAGCTGTCGAGTCCGGCAACCTCAGCGTCAACTCACACTCCGCGGTGCGCTACTGGACGCCGTTCGGCGGCTACAAGCAGAGCGGGCTGGGCCGCGAGCTCGGCCCCGACGCGCCCCAGGCGTTCACCGAGGAGAAGAACGTCTTCATCGCACACTGACCTCCCGAAACCCGAAAGGACTACCCCCATGGCAGGACGTATCGAGGGCAAGGTCGCCGTCGTCACCGGAGGATGCTCCGGCATCGGGCTGGCCACGGTCCAGCGCTTCGTCGAGGAGGGCGCGAGGGTCGTCATCGGCGACATCGACGAGCAGCGCGGGCACGAGCTGGTGGGCCAGCTCGGTGGGCCCGACGTGGCCACCTTCGTCAGGGTTGACGTGACCAGCAAGGAGCAGGTCGACGAGCTCTTCCGGACCGCCAAGGTGACCTACGGCTCGGTCGACATCGCCTTCAACAATGCCGGCATCTCCCCGCCCGAGGACGACTCGATCCTCACCACTGACCTCGAGGCCTGGCGCCGGGTGCAGGAGGTCAACCTCACCAGCGTCTACCTGTGCTGCAAGGCGGCCTTGCCCTACATGCTCGAGCAGAAGTCCGGCTCCATCATCAACACCGCTTCGTTCGTCGCCGTGATGGGTGCCGCCACGTCGCAGATCTCCTACTCCGCCTCCAAGGGTGGGGTCCTGTCGATGAGTCGCGAGCTCGGGGTGCAGTTCGCCCGCGAGGGCGTCCGCGTCAATGCCCTCTGCCCGGGACCGGTCAACACTCCCCTGCTGCAGGAGTTGTTCGCCAGCGATCCCGAGCGGGCCGCCCGGCGCCTCGTGCACGTCCCGATGGGGAGGTTCGCCGAGCCCTCCGAGATGGCGAACGCCGTGCTCTTCCTGGCCTCCGACGAGTCCAGCTTCATCACCGCGAACTCGTTCCTGGTCGACGGCGGCATCTCCGGGGCCTACGTGACGCCCCTGTGACTGATCCCCTGATCGGGCTCACGACCTACCGCGAGGACGCCGCGTGGGGGGTGTGGCACCAGCGTGCCGATGTCCTGCCCGCGGCGTACGCCGAAGCCGTCGAGGCTGCCGGTGGCGTGCCCGTGCTGCTGCCGCCGACCACCCGGGCGGGGGCTGCCGAGGCGGCCGTCGGCCGCCTGGACGGCCTCGTCATCACCGGAGGCGCGGACGTCGACCCCGCGTTGTACGGCGCGTCCGCGCACCCGAGGACCGCGGGCTGGCGGCCCGACCGGGATGCCTGGGAGTCCGCCCTGTTGACGGCAGCGGCTGCGATCGACCTGCCGGTGCTGGGCGTCTGCCGGGGCATGCAGCTGATGGCCGTCCACGCGGGGGGACGCCTGGACCAGCACACCCCCGACCTGGTGGACCACGAGCGGCACAGCCCGGGCGGTGACGAGTTCGGCACGATCGAGGTCACCACGACCACCGGGACCCGGGTCTCGGGGCTGGTCGGCGACCGGCTGGCGGTCAACTGCCACCACCACCAGTCGGTGCAGTCCCACCCGGGCTTCGTGGCCGCGGCCCACGCCGCAGACGGCACCCTGGAGGCCATGGAGGCCCCCGGCGACCGCTTCTGCGTGGCCGTGCAGTGGCATCCGGAGACAGCCTCCGATGCGGGTCTGCTGGCCGGCCTGGTCCGGTCAGCCTCGGCCCGGTGAAGCCGTCCCGGGAGCGGGTGCTGGTCAGCGCCCACCGGGGTGGGGCCGGAGCCGACCGCGCCCTGGAGGGCACTCGGGAGGCCCTGCAGGCGGCACTCGACCTCGGGGTCGACTACGTCGAGCTCGACGTGCGCAGGTGTGCGGACGGCACCCTGGCGGTCGTCCACGACCCGGATCACACTCTCGACGGCGTGCGCCGCAGCGTCACCTCGATGACCTACGACGAGCTCGCAGCGGTGACCCCGCGGTTGCTGCGGTTCACCGATGCCCTGGCCCTGCTCGCCGGCCGCGCTGGTCTGCACCTCGACCTCAAGGTCCGTTCCCCCGGCCGCGCCTACGCCACCGTGGAGAGCACCCACGAGGTCGGGGCGGTGGCCCTGGCGGTCGAGGCGCTGGGGGCGGACCGGGTCGTGGTCACCACGGGCTCGGTCCGGGCCGTGCGCGCGGTCCGGGACTGGGCCGACGCTCAGGGGCTCGACCTGCTGGTGGGGCTCACCGTGGGTGGGTCGGTGGCTGGGAGGCCCCTGCTCGACCAACTCAGGGAGCGGCACGCCCAACTGTTCCCCCACAGTCGGGTGCTGGAGTCGCGGGCCAACGCGGTGGTGGCCCATCGCTGGCTGGCCCGGGCCGGCGTGGCTCGGTTCGCCGCGCGAGCGGGATTGCCGCTGCTGGTGTGGACCGTCGACGACCCACGCGCGTTGCGCTACTGGTTGTCCCCGGGGCGGGCCTGGCTCGTCACGACGAACGTGCCGGGTACCGCTCTCGAGATCCGGGCCGCGTCGGTGCAGCGCTGACGAACCTGCCCGACGAAGGCTCGCTCGCTCGCCTCGAGGCGGAAGCTCGGGCAGTCCGTTGGCAGCCGCGAACACCTCCGGTGCGCTTGTGTGGTTCGGCGCCTCCGAGCCCCAGCCATTCATCGGTCGGAATTCGTCCGTTCTTGAGATTCGCGCCGGTCCAGCGGCGCTAAACTCCGAGCATGGAATGGGCGAGGGACGAGACCGAGCCCGCGTCACCGCTGGGCGAACTCACCCTCGAGGAGCTCCGGGCCTATCGCCAGGAGCTCCAGTCCGAGGAGGATCTGGTGTCGTACCGTCGGCGGCTGATCCATGCCCAGATCGACCTGCTCGAGGCCGGGCTGAGCCCGGCCAGCAAGTTCAGCCCCCAGGACCTGGTCAGGGTCCTGACCGACCCGGGCGGACACGCCAGCCGCCGGGCCTTCGTGCGGCTCCCGCGCGCCACCCTTGCCGCGATCCCGGACCTCGGCGACGTGCTCGCCACTGATCCGGACCGCGACGACCCGGCCCAGGTCGCGCAGGCGCTGACGCGACTCAGGACGGCCGAGTCGGGCCTCACCGAGCACCGCAGCTCGCTGCACGCCCGGCTGGACGAGTCGACGGCGGAGCTCATCGAGCGCTACCGCAGGAACCCGACGTCAGCGCTCACAGTGATCCCGGAGGAGGGCTGACATGGCCAGCAGCCTCTCCTCCCCGACCGTGGATGCCTGGTGGGTGGCCCTCAAGGAGGACGGTGACCAGGACGCCCATGCCCGGCTCGTCCTGCACTACACCCCGCTGGTCAAGTACGTCGTGGGGCGCATCCGTCCCAGCCTGCCCGCGCACGTCGACCAGGGCGACCTGCTCTCCGACGGAGTGATGGGGTTGCTCGACGCCATGGAGAAGTTCGACCACACACTCGGTCTGCAGTTCCAGACCTACGCCGCGCTGCGGATCCGCGGCGCGGTCATGGACGGACTGCGCGCCTCCGACTGGGTGCCCCGCAACGTGCGGGAGAAGCTCCGGGAGCTCGAGATCGCCCAGCGAGAGCTGGAGAGCCGGCACGGGAGGACTGCGACCGACCACGAGATCGCGACCGAGCTGGAGATCTCCGTGGCTGAGCTGCACGAGCTCTATCGCTTCACCAGCTACACCAACATCGTGAGCGCCGAGGCGATGGAGTTGCACGAGGGGCCGCCGCCGCGCTCGACCATCGACGCCGCGGACCTCAACGACGACCTTCCGGCCGGCTTCCTGCACGCCGTACGGCGCCTGCCGGAGCGCGACCAGATCGTGGTGGCGCTCTACTACTGGGAGCACCTCACGCTGGCCGAGATCGGCCAGGTCCTCGGGGTGAGTGAGTCCAGGGTCAGCCAGCTGCACAGCAGGGCCACGCTCACCCTGCGCCGACTTCTCAGCGACGTGCCGGCCTGAGCCGACGCGATCGGACGGGGCTCAGGGCTGGGCCGTGACCAGGGGCAGTCGCACCGTGAACAACGCACCGCACTGCGGCTCCGAGACGACCGTGATGATGCCTGCGTGCGCCTCGATGATCGGCGCGGCGATACTCAGCCCCAGACCCGTACCCTGGATGGCCAACTTGCGCGCTGCCGAGGTCCGGAAGAACGGGGTGAAGATCCGCTCGTGCTCGTGGGCCGGGATGCCGATCCCGGTGTCCTCGACCTCGAGCACCGCGTCGCCGCCCTCAACCCTGAGCCGACAGGCCACGCGGCCGCCGTCCGCGGTGACCTTGACGGCATTGCTGACGAGCTGGAACAGGACGCGCTCGAGACGCTGGGCATCCCCGTTCACCATGACCGGGAAGTTTGGATGCTCGAACGAGACGTCGAGCCGACGGCCTTCGACCAGTGAGCCGACGGTCTTCTCCACACCGAGCACGAGGTCGCGCAGATCCAGGTCGACCTGGACGAGCATGAAGGCTCCGGATCCGAGCCCCGTGAGGACCAGCAGGTCGTCGGTCAGGGCGCGCAGCCGATCAGTGTTCCGTGCGATCGCCGCCACGAAGCCGGTCTGGGCGGCCGTGAGAGGACCCGCCAGATCGTCCTGGAGCAGCTCGACGTAGCCGGCCAGACTGGCCATGGGGGTGCGCAGCTCATGGCTGACGGTGGCCACGAACGCGCTCTTGGCCCGGTCCAGCTCACGTACCCGCTCGACCGCCTCGCGTTCGCGCTCGAGCGCTGCGATCAGGAGGCCATGGGTCTGCTGCTGCTCGGTGATGTCTTCGCCGATGGCGAGGAACCCGACGTGCTCGCCGGCGCTCATCACCTTGTGCACCGTGACCGCGGCAACGAACCGCACGCCGTCCTGGCGGACGATGGTCCACTGCTGCGCATCGGGTCCCGCATGTCCCTCGGGTGCTCTCGAATCCGCACCCGGGCTCGCTCGTCGGTCCGTGCCCGGCCCTGCTGCACGGCGCGCGCCCCCAGAACGACGGTCGAGCTCACCGAGGTCGAGGCTCTCCCGCCGCCGGCGTTCGACCCGCGGAGGGCTGATGGTGAGCACACGGAGGTCTGCGGGCTGCCCCAGAGCGGCAGCACGCGCCTGGACCTCCGCGGGTTCGAACAGGTGGGCAGGCAGCGGTCGGCCGATCAGGTCGCCGGCCCGATAGCCCAGCATCCGTTCGGCCGCGGTGCCGAGGAACGTGACCCTCCCGGACAGGTCGGTTGCCAGGCAGGCGGCGTCGGTGGCGGCCCGCGTCAGGTGGTTGAGAACGCCGGCGTCCAACCCGTCCGGTTCCAGGTCGATGCCGGTCATCACGATGTGCGTCGCGAGCCCCTCGGGATTCGTCAGCGAGGACCGGGACCACAGCACGCGACGTTCTTCGCCGGCCCGGGTCGGCACCGCCCCGACGTACGCCGCAAGGCTTGCGACTCCGGTCGGGTCGGCATAGGCGGCGCGCACCGCGGCCCGGTCCCTGGACGCCACCAGGGCCTCCCACACGGGTCGGCCCAGGAGGTCTGAGGCCCGGAGACCGGTGAGGGCCTCGGTCGCGGCGCTCACCCGCACGATCATCCCTGTCACCGCTTCGGTGACGATGATGACCAGCCCGGTCGCGTCCAGCACCCTTTCGGCCAGCTCGCCCTCCGTGTCGGCCACCTCCTGGAACTGAGCGACCAGACTCGGCGTCGGATCGACCCCCGGGTGCGTGCGGCCGGTCATCCCACAGTCGGATCGGACGGCGAGGACCCGTGCGAAGAGCGGGTTCGTGTCAGTTCGAGCGATGAGGCGGCGAGGTACTGGCCCTGGCCCAGGCGACAACCGTGGGCGAGCAGCCAGTCGGCCTGCTCGTCGCTGGCCACGCCCGAGGCCACCACCTCGATGCCGAGCGACTTCGAGAGCGTGAGGATCCCCGCGACCAGGTCGGCGGCCAGCGTGTCGCCAGCGCCCATCCGGCTCATGAGGCTGGCGTCGAGCTTGAGCACGTCGATCGGGAAGCGCTGCAGCAACGTGACGGACGAAGATCCTGCACCGAAACCGTCGAGCACGATCCGGATGCCGAGGGACTTGAGGTAGTGGACGCGCTCGTCGCTGAGGGTCTCGTCGAACAGCAGCCCGGCTTCGGTGACCTGGATCGCCAGCCGGGACGGGTCGACGCCGGTCTCTGCCATTGCCGCCTCGATGCAGGCCAGGAAGCTCGCGGAGCCGAACTGTCGCCCCGAGACACTCAACGCCAGCAGGTCCGGCGGGTCGTAGTCGCCGCCTGCCAGCACCACCAGCTCCCGGCAGGCGCCCTCGAAGATCAGCTCGCAGATGGGCACGATGAGACCGGTCTCTTCGGCTGCCTCAAGGAACTCGCCCTGCCGCAGGGCCGGCGTTCCCGGCACCCGATGCCACGCCACGAAGGCTTCCGCCCCGATCGTGGTGCGGGTGGCGAGGTCGACAACGGGCTGGAAGCGGACCCGAAGCTCGTCGTTGGTCAGCGCGTGCTGGAGATCTGCGCGCAGCTGGAGGCGACTGGCCACTCGCAGCTGCATGCCCTCGTCGTACAGCTCACTCTGGGCGCGGCCGTGCAGCTTGGCGCGGTACATCGCGGCGTCCGCCTGGCGAATCAGGTCGCGGCCCAGGGTGTCGGGGTCCAGGCTCAGCGCCAGCCCGATGCTCGCGCTCAGCACCACCTCGGCATCTCCGACGGTGAAGGGTGCCTCGAGCAGGCGGTGAATGCGCCCCGCGAGTCCCAGGGCGGCGAACTCGGACGGGACGCCCTCGAGCAGGACGAGGAACTCGTCGCCGCCCAGTCGGCCGACCAGGTCGGGCGCGCGGACCTCCTGCTCGAGGCGCCGCGAGAAGGCGATCAGCAGGTCGTCTCCGTAGGCGTGACCCACGGTGTCGTTGACCCGCTTGAACCCGTCCAGGTCGAGGAAGAGCAGGGCGACGTATCCGGGCTCGCGGCTCAGGCGGGCGATGGCCAGCTCCAGCCGGTCCATGAACCCCTGACGGTTGGCCAGACCGGTCAGCGGGTCGTGGCTGGCCTGGAACCGGTAGGCGAGCTCGGTGTGCTTGCGTTCCATCGCGTAGCGGACGGTGCGCCACAGCAGGGCACCGTCCGAGGAGTCCTTGCTGAGGAAGTCCTGGGCGCCCTCACGGACGGCGGCCATCACGGTGGCCTCGTCACCCTGGTCGCTCAGGATGACGATCGGGATGTTCGGGTGGTCGGCGACCAGGTTGGTCAAGGTGTCCAGACCGGAGGAGTCGGGAAGCCACAGATCGAGGAGCACGCAGTCGACCGGACCAGTGGCCAGGTGCAGCCGCGCCTGCTCGAGCCCGGTGACGGACTCGATACGAACCCGCCCCGACGCGGCACTCTCGAGGCGCGCGCGTACCTGCTGGGCGGCAGCGTCGTCCGGCTCCACGAGCAGGAGGTCCAGGGACGAACGGGGGTCGCCGACCGGGGTGATGTGGCGCACGACGCCTTCAGCGCTCACCTGCGGTGGCCCATCACTGTCCGAGGGTTCCACGACACTCACACGGCCCTCCCAGATACGCCCACCCCGAGCGGACCTCAGCCTCGCGGTCACGGTAGCACCGAGTCACACCCCCCCACCCGCAAGTCGGAAAAGCCGACCGGGAGCGTCTGACCCACCTCGCACGGACCCTGACAGCGGGGACCATCGGCCCTGCCCGGGACGCGGGCGCCCTCCTAGTCTCGGAGCAACGAGCCAGGGCAGCTGGCTGGACCGAGGAGGACCCCATGGGCTTCGACCAGAGCGTCACCACGGAGCTGAGCACCGACGAGTGCTGGGAGTTGTTGCGCGCCGACGAGATCGGCCGCCTGGCGTTCCGGATGGGCGACGAGGTGCACCTCGTCCCGGTCAACTACGCGGTGGACCGCGAAACGCTGCTCTTCCGCACGGCCGAGGGCAACAAGCTCCTCGGGGTGACCATGCACCCAGAGGTGGTCTTCGAGATCGACGCCTACGACGACACCAGGGCGCACAGCGTTGTCGTGCGTGGAGTCGCCCGCAAGCTCGAGGAGGACGAGGAGCACCGAGCCGAGAACGTCCCGCTGCGCCCGTGGGTCAGCACCCCCAAGTACAACGTGGTCGAGATCCGGCCCACCGAGATCACCGGTCGTGTCTTCGAGCTCGACCGGCCCTGGCTGCACGAGCGGATCTGAGGAGACTACCGACGAACCCGGCCAGGCAGCGTGAAGGTCGAGCCCTCACCGGTCAGCACCGTGATCACGTCTGCGACCTTGGCGTTGTACGACGTCTGGTCTGTGGAGCACAGCACCAGCCGGACCTGGTGCCCACGTCCGAACCGGTGGGCGAACCCGGCCAGCCGCAGGTCGACCGGCTCGCCGACGGCCCCGGCCGGCACCCGGACGGGTGCGATCAGGCGGTGGATGAGCGTGGCCTGCCCGTCGCGAGCCACGTCGTACACCTTGGCGAAGAAGACCAGGTCCTGGCCGTTGGCGTTGGAGATCTCCAGGTGCGCCGACGGGATGCCCACCGATGCGAGCCGGGCGGTGAGCGGAGCCGAGGTGAAGGCCGCGAACTGCCCCTCGATCTCCTGGGGTGGCACGTCCTGCGAGCTCGGCGAGGAGTCCGGGCCGGTGAAGTTCGAGGTCTCGCTGTAGGCAGCCGGGTCGCCGCCGCTGGGGTTGATGAACACCGCCGATCCGGCTTCGGCCGGGGCGCCGGGCGAGGCCAGGGCATCGGCCCCGGACAGAATGAAGGTGGTCGAGGGGCGACTCAGCGGGAACCGGCGGGCAACGCCGTACTGCTCGTCGTCGGGGCCGTGCCCGGCATAGGCCGTCCAGTCACGGTAGTAGGTGAACGCCGGGCCACGGCCACCTCGGGTGCCACGCAGCCAGTGGTTCATCCACCCCAGCGAGCGCAGGCTGAGGTAGCAGTGGTTCATGGTGCGGACCGACCGGTCAGTGCCGTCGTAGGCCTCGCACTCCCCCGGCTGCGAGGTGTAGCCGCCGTGGCCGCCCGAGTTCCAGATCATTCCCACGGGGATGTGCCTGCGGTCCAGCGCCTGGTAGGTCGCGGAGGCGTCGTTGAGGTTGAACAAGGTGTCGCTCTGCCCCTGGACGAGCAGCACGGGCACGTCGACCCGGCCCAGGAAGGTCGAGGCGGACGCCCGCTTGATCAACGCACGCGACTCCGCGTCGGAGTCACCGGTCCCGTCAAGCAGGGAGTAGGTGCGGCACAGGGCGAGGTAGTAGCCCGGACAGCCGGGGGCTCCGGCGATCTCCGCGGGGTCACCGGAGTCGGTCTTCGCCTGCGGGCAGCCTCCACCCCCGCTCGCCGGCTGGGTGTTGCCGAGCGCGTAGAACAGCGAGGTCCACTGCTGCTTGAAGACTCCCTGCAGGTTTCGCCCGTGGGTCAGCCCGGTCGGGTCACCGGGGACCACCCGGTTGTTGGGGTCGAGGGAGTAGATCAGGTTGTTCCAGGTCCGGCCCACGATGCTGGTGTGGATCCGCCGGTCGGCCGCCGCCAGGGGCAGCTGGACGCCGCCGCCGTACGAGCCGCCGATGGTGCCCACCACGGCGCCGTGCCTGTCGTGCTGGACGTCGCGGCGGGGATCCAGGACCTTGTCGATCAGCTGGCTGGCGCTCTTCACGTCGTAGTCGGCCGACTGCAGGGTCACGCAGCCGCCGCTGTTCCCGAAGCCCGACGAGGTGTAGGTGAGCACGACGTAGCCGTGGGCGGCGAAGAAGCGTGCGGTGCTGACCACCTCCGCCGAGGCCTTGGTGAGGCCGAAGCCATGGGTCATCAGGATCGCGGGCTGCGGGTGGCGCCGGGTGGCGGCGTCGGGCACGTAGAGGGTCGTGTCGATGTTGATGGCGATGTTGTCGTCGGGACCCGTCGTCACCGGGACCAGCCGCTCGATCGTCCGCCAGTGTGCGGAGGCCTGGACCTGGCGGGCATGGAACTCATGGCCATGGAGCCCGTGGGCTGCTTGCCCGGGCGGGCCGTTCCCGGCGGCGGTGGCGAGCGGCAGCAGCGGGAGCAGGGCGAGCCCGGCGCCGAGGGCCACCGCCCTGCGCAGGGGGCGGCGGAGAGCAGCGACTCGAATCATGTCGACACGGTAGGGCACAACGAGGCCCCGCGGACCCCCGTCCCAGGACGGGACGGGACGGGGGTCCGCGGCTCGTCAGCGGATCACCCGGGCACCCCAACCCGCGTCACATCTTGACGGGAGGTTCCGTCAGGGAGTTCGCCAAGGTCCGCGCGGGCGGCTGCGCCGACCCTGGATCGGAAGCGCCTGAGCTCAGTCGGTCCGTCCGACGTCGACCTGCAGTGCGATCCAGGCGCTCACCCGCACCTGCGGATCATCGAGCGAGCGGTCCAGCAGCTCCTCGATCCGAGCGACGCGGTTGCGCACGGTGTTGCGGTGCACCCCCAGCTCCTCGGCCACCTTGAGCCTCGAGCCGTGGTGGCGCAGGAACGAGTGGAGCGTGACCACGAGCTCGTTCTCGGCGGCGTCCTGAAGGGGGGCGAGGAAGGCCGTCGCGAAAGCGTCCGCCCGGGTCGGCTCGAGCACTGTCATCGCACCCTCCCCCACCAGCCGCTCCCAAGTGACGACACGCGTCGCCGCTGAGGCCGCGTCGAGCGCGTGGCCCGCGGACGCGTGGCTCCGGGCCGCGTGCGCGGACCCCTCGACCCCACCGATCCCGACGAGCAGTCCGCGCGCACCGAGCGTCTCCCCCAGGCGGGTCGCCCGGGCCGGAGGCGCGACGACCCACAGCTCCGCACCCACGCGGGCCGCCAGCTCCTCCTCCTCGACCCACCCCAGGGCGTCATCGAGCGCGACCGCGGTTCCCGTGGCCCGCAGCAGCTGCACGCTCGGTGGCAGCGCTGGCTCACGACCCGCATCGGAGCGCGCGGCCAGGACGATCTCGCACGTCCGCACGTCGGCCTGCACGAGCAGCTCCAGCGCCGCGCTCCGCAGCCGTCGGTCGGTGTCTCGCCGGTCGCTGCGACTGGCCGCGGCCAGACTCAGCAACGCCACCGCGGTGGTCACCGCGCCACGCTGGCCGTCGCTGAGCCGGCCGGGGAGGTGCACCGCGACGTACGCCGAGGGCCGGCCGGCCAGCCCGACCGGCTGGACGACCGTCGTCGAGGCGCCCGCGCTGACGCTGGAGGCCGCCCTGAGCCCCTGCGGACGCATCCGGTCGACCTCCGCCTCTCCCAGCGCGAGATCGAGCTCGAGGCGGCGAGGACCCACCGGACCGACCTCCGGGCGCCCGTCCCGGCTGAGCAGGGCTGCCGCGCCGTCGACGAGCTCGGCCAGCCGGGTCAGCAGGAGCCCCGGGTCGTCCTGGCGCAGCGCGGCCCGGGTCAGCTGGCGCTGCATCTCCAGAGCCTGGCGGGCCGCCGCCTCCTCACCGTCCGCGAGCAGCCGCGCGGCCGCCCGGCTGACGGCCACGAAGGGCGTCGCTCGCGGCACCTCGAACAGGTTCAGGTCCAGCTCCCGACAGGCCTCCACCAGAGCCTCGGGCGCCTGGGCGTGAGTCAGCCCGACCCCGAGCCCGAGCGCGACGACGCCCGCCTCGACGAGCCGAGCGGCGTACTCGCGCCACTCCCGCCCCCAGGCCGCGGTGGCCAGGCCGGTCGTCAGTAGGACCTCCCCACCCTCGAGGAAGGGGGCCGGGTCGGCGAGCTCGCTGGTGGCCACCCAGCGCAGCTCGACCTCGGGTGCGCACACGTGCACCTCGACGAGGGCGAGGCCGGGTTGGCGGAGAAGGTCGGCGACGGTCGGCACCGTGACAGTTTGGCACAGTATCGACTGCTCCGCATGTGCAGAAAGGACGGGCGCCAAGGTGGCCGGCAGTTCTACCGTGACGGAGTCCACCACCCCCCACATCAGGAGCTTCGATGTCCGAGTCCACCCCCACCCTCGGGGGACCCGAGCTGCCGCAGGTGCGGCGACTGGTCACCGAGATCCCCGGTCCCGCATCCATGGCCCTCCAGCAGCGCAAGCAGAACTCGGTGGCCCAGGGCGTCGGAACCACGCTGCCGGTCTACACCGTGGCTGCGGGCGGTGGCGTCGTCGTCGACGTCGACGGCAACTCGCTGATCGACTTCGGCTCCGGCATCGCCGTGACGACGGTCGGCAACAGCGCCCCGCGGGTGGCGGCCGCCGTCGCGACCCAGGTCGCCGCCTTCACCCACACGTGCTTCATGGTCACGCCGTACGACGGCTACGTGCGGGTCGCCGAGGCGCTCAACCGGCTCACCCCCGGGACCCATGAGAAGCGGACCGTCCTGTTCAACTCCGGGGCCGAGGCGGTCGAGAACGCCGTCAAGATCGCCCGGGCCCACACCCGGCGCCCGGCCGTCGTCGCCTTCGACCACGCCTATCACGGCCGCACCAACCTGACGATGGCCCTGACGTCGAAGAGCATGCCCTACAAGAGCGGCTTCGGACCCTTCGCGGGCGAGGTCTACCGCGCCCCGATGTCCTACCCGTTCCGCGACGGCGGCCAGGACGGGCCGGCCGCCGCCCACCGCGCGATCGACACGATCGAGAAGCAGGTGGGCGTGGAGAACCTCGCCGCCCTGCTCATCGAGCCGATCCAGGGAGAGGGCGGCTTCATCGTCCCGGCGCCCGGGTTCCTGGCCACGCTGCTCGACTGGTGCCAGTCCCACGGCGTGGTCTTCATCGCCGACGAGGTGCAGACCGGCTTCGCCCGCACCGGCGACCTGTTCGCCGTCGACCACGAGGGGGTGGTTCCCGACCTGATCGTGACCGCCAAGGGGATGGCCGGCGGCCTGCCGCTCTCCGCCGTCACGGGCCGCGCCGAGATGATGGACGCGCCGCACGTCGGCGGCCTCGGCGGCACCTACGGCGGCAACCCGATTGCCTGCGCCGCCGCCCTGGCCGTGCTCGAGACGATCGAGGCCGACGGGCTGCTGGACCGGGCCCGCGGGGTCGAGAAGGCCATGAAGGAACGGTTCGCCGCCCTGCAGCTGGCCGACCCCCGCGTCGGCGAGGTCCGCGGCCGGGGCGCGATGATCGCCCTGGAGCTGGTCCGTCCAGGCACCATCGAGCCCGACGCCGACCTGACCCGCCGGCTCGCCGCGGCCGCCCACGCTCAGGGGCTGATCGTCCTGACCTGCGGGACCTACGGCAACGTGCTGCGCCTGCTGCCGCCGCTGTCGATGCCCGACCACCTGCTGAGCGAGGGCCTCGAGGTGCTCGTCGGCGTCTTCGAGGAGACCTCGTGACGACCTTCCTGACCGAGACCGAGCAGCTGCGCGCCGACCTCGTCGGCCGCGTGTCCACCCTCGAGCCGGCCCGGGGTGTCTGGATCGACGGCACCGCGAGCGCGGCTGCCGACGGCGCCACCTTCCCCGTCGACGACCCGGCGACCGGCCTGGTCATCGCCGACGTGGCAGCCGGAAGCCCGACCGAGGCCTCGGCCGCGGTCGATGCCGCCGCCCGCGCCTTCCCGAGCTGGTCCGCCACCCCGGCGCGAACCCGCTCGGAGATCCTGCGCCGCGCCTTCGAGCTGATGGTCGCCGACACCGAACGACTCGCGGCGCTGATGGCGTGGGAGAACGGCAAGTCGCTCCCCGATGCCCGCGCCGAGGTGGCCTACGCTGCCGAGTTCTTCCGCTGGTTCTCCGAAGAGGGGGTGCGCACCGAGGGCAGCTACGGCGCCTCCGCTGCCGGCGGCACCCGCACCCTCGTCACCCATCGCCCCGTGGGCGTCGCGGCCCTCGTGACGCCGTGGAACTTTCCCGCGGCCATGGTCACCCGCAAGATCGCCCCAGCCCTGGCCGCGGGCTGCACAGTGGTGCTCAAGCCCGCAGCGGAGACTCCGCTGACCGCCTTGGCCGTCGCCCGGATCCTGAGTCAGGCCGGGCTGCCCGCCGGTGTCGTGAACGTGGTCCCCACGGTCGACCCGGCCGGAGTCGTAGGCGCCTGGCTGGCCGACCCGCGGGTGCGCAAGCTCTCCTTCACCGGCTCGACGCCTGTGGGGCGGCTCCTGCTGCGCCAGGCGGCGGACCGGGTGGTCAACTCCTCCATGGAGCTCGGCGGCAACGCCCCCTTCATCGTCGCTGAGGACGCGGATCTGGACGCTGCCGTGGCCGGCGCGATGGTCGCCAAGTTCCGCAACGGCGGCCAGGCCTGCACCGCTGCCAACCGGTTCTACGTCCACGCCGACGTGGCCGAGGAGTTCGTGGCCCGCTTCGGTGCCGCCATCGAGGCGCTGCAGGTCGGTGCCGCGCACGGCGGGGAGAGCCAGGTCGGCCCGCTGGTCAGCCGCAAGGCTCTCGACGAAGTCGCGGTCCGCGTCGAGGAGGCGGTGGCCGCAGGTGCGGTCGTCGCCCACCGCGCCAGCCTGCCCGCCGGGCTGAACGGCTACTTCTACCCGCCCACCCTCCTGACCCGGGTGGCCCCCGACTCCCCGATCCTGCAGCACGAGATCTTCGGCCCCGTCGCGGTCGTGGTCACCTGGACCTCGGACGAGCAGGTCCTCGGCTGGGCCAACGCGACCGAGATGGGGCTCGCGGCGTACGTCTTCTCCGGCTCGCTGCAGCGGGCCCTGCGCCTCGGCGAGGCGCTCGACGCGGGCATGGTCGGGGTCAACCGAGGGGTCGTCTCCGACCCGTCCACGCCCTTCGGCGGCGTCAAGCAGAGCGGCCTCGGTCGCGAGGGCGCAAGGGAAGGCCTGAGGGAGTACCAGGAGACGCAGTACCTCTCCGTGGACTGGCCGGCGTGAGGCCGGTGCGGTGAGCCGGGGGGATCCCGGGCACCATCACGCCATGACACCCACGTGGCCGACCGGCCGCAACGCCCGCGTGGCCGCTGGTCGCGGTGGCGACGGCCCACGTGGGGACCTTGGGCCTGGTCCATGTGCTGGTCCACGTCGTCGACGCCATGGACGGGCGCGAGGAGCCGCCCCGCACCGGCTGACCCGGTGCGCTCAGGACTCGGCGATCCGCTTGATCGCCGCGAGAGTCCTCGGGATGCCGTCGAGCGCCGCCTGGGTGCGCTCGGAGATCTGGGTGGCCGCCTGCTCGCCGTACTTCTCCTCGAAGAGGGAGATCCCGCGCGGCAGGAACTCCCAGGACTCGGTGAGCAGTGTCCCCGCACCGGCAGGCTCGAGACGAAACCCCCACCGGACGAAGAGGCCGCCCACGACCCAGGCGAACTCGCGCCCGCGCTCGGCTGCCACGACCTCGGATCGGGTCTCCCAGGTCCGCCCCGCGGACTCGTTGCGCCCGGTGAACCAGGATCCGAGCTGGCCCGCGACCGCTTCGTCGTCCCACCAGCACGACCGGCAGATCGGGCTCCACTCGCCGGTGCGGGTGACGTCGGAGACCATGTCGTAGAGCGATTCGGCCGAGACCTGGACGGTCACGGACTCCTCATGGGTGCGGATGTCGGAATCAGTCATGGGTCCACCCTCACAGATCGGGGACGGACCGCAGGCGCCGAGCTTCGCAGGGGCCCGCGACCTCAGGACCTTCGCCGCCGCGCCGCCTCCTCGAGGACCGCGATGATCTCGGGCCGCAGCTCGGCGGCCGCGATCACCTTGTCCACCGAGCCCACCTCGACCGCGCGGTGGATGTTGTGGATCCCGTCGAACTCGGCCGCCACCTCGCTGATCTTCTCCGCCCGGGTCGCTGCCCGCAGCTCTGCCTGCTCGACGACGAGTCGGCTCCGCTCGGAGCCCCGTGCCTCGCCGATGCGGGCGTCCAGTGCGTGCATGGCGGGGCTCGCGGCAGTGCGCCTGTCGACCTCACCGGTGAACACGACGGCGGCGGCCGGCGCGCCGCCGATGACGGAGGCGAACGACCCCTCGAGCGCCAGCACGGTCATGTCGGGGTTGAGTGCCTTGGAGAAGACCACGAACGCCCCACCGTGGTAGCGGGAGATGACACAGAACACGATCGGGCCGTCGAAGTTGACGATGGCTCGGCCGATCTCGGCGCCGTACTCCAGCTGCAGGTTGCGCATGGAGTCCGGCGACCCGTCGAAGCCGGACAGGTTCGCGAGCACCACCAGTGGCCGGTTGCCACTGGCGGCATTGATCGCCCGCGCCGCCTTCTTCGACGACCGCGGGAACAGGGTGCCGGCGGTGTAGGTATCCGGGCCGTCGGTGGGCGGGAACCCTCGACGGCGGATCGGCCGCGACTCGATGCCGAGGATGGTGACCGGGTGGCCCCCCAGGTGGGCGTCCTGGACGACGGAGGTGTCCGCGTCGGCCATCCCCGCCCAGCGTTCGAGGGTCGGATGGTCCTGGTCGGCCAGGGCCGCCATCACCGTGCGGATGTCGAAGGCCTTCTTGCGGTCGGGGTTGCTGGTCGCCGAGAATATCTCCCCGACCGTCGCGAAGTCGCTGCCCTCGGCGCTGTGGGGGTACGGCGAGACGTCGCGGTCGACCGGGTCGGTCGTCGTGGCCTGACGCGGCCGGTCCTCCCCCGGCACGACGTACGTGTGCTCGTAGTGCGCCATCAGGACGCCGAACGCCCCGGCCAGGTCCGGCGCCCAGTACTGCGCCTGCCCGTTGGGGCCCATCACCCTGTCGTAGCCGCCGATCCCGAAGTTGTCCTCCGCGGAGACGCCCCCGGAGAAGTCCAGGGACTGCTTGCCGGTGAGGACCATCGCACTGTCGGGAGTCATCACGAGGATGCCCTTGGTGTGCATGAGCATCGTGGCCTCGGCGTTCCAGTAGGGCTGCGCCCCGACGTTGATGCCGGCCACGACGACGTTGATCTCGCCGCCCCTCTGGGTGAACTCCACGATCCGGCGCAGGGCCGAGGCCACCCAGTCCATGTTCTCCGTGCCGGAGTCCATCGAGATCCGGGCACCCGCCGAGAGCGCGAACCACTCGACGGGCACCTGCATCCGTTCGGCGAGGTCGAGGGCGGCGCTGATTCGCCGGCACTCCGGCTCGGAGACGGAGCCGAGGGACTTCGTCGGGTCGCCGCAGAGCACGACCCGGGTGATGCCCTCGGGGTGGAGCGCCGTGGGCGTGGTGACGACCGCGGCCAGGATGGCGGCGGTGTTGAGCCCGCGCGGGCGGTCGACGGGGACCAGGGCGCCGGCCTCGTCGAGGTCGTGCTCGACCAGCGTGCCCCCGGGACCGGCGAGCACCGACTCCAGCTCGTAGGGGTAGACCAGTCCGCGCCGACGCGCTCGCAGCACCTTGCTCGCGTAGTCGTCCAGGGGCCTCAGCAACTCGGTGGGCGGGGCCTCGACCGAGGAGACCACGCCGGCACCCGGCTGAGCGCCGAAGCGCACCGTCACGAGGACCGGGTCGCCGTCGGGCACCGCCACGCGTCCCTGCGCGAGCACCTCCTCGATCCCGGCACCGTCGGTGAGCGGGCGAATCTTGGTGCCGAGCGAGGTCAGACCCGCTGCGTCGACGTCGACCACCGGCCACACCTGGATCCACACGTGGTTCATGTCGAGCTTGGCACCGGCCGCGCCGCGGGCCACCCGGGCCCGACGGATCGCCTCGAGGCAGTTCTCCACCGCTCGCTCAGCGTGCGGCAGGGCGACGACCTGCCCCTCCTCGTCGCGTACGACGGCCAGCTGGCGCACCTGCGCCAGCGCCACCAGGCGGCGGTCGGCGGGGTTCTCCCGGGCGACGCACTCATAGAGCAGCACGTCCTCGGGGGCCTCGATCCGGGTGAGGTGGAAGTTGCGCAGCCGCCACAGGTTGAGGCGGCGCCCGACCATCGGGTGCACCCCGCGGGTGAGGTCGTCCTCCGCCACGTCACCGTCGTCGGTGGGCCGGAACGCGTAGTAGCCGACCGGTCGGTCCCCACCGGCACAGACCGCGACGCAGACCCGGCGTACCTCGTGGGCGAAGGGCAGGGCCCGGACCAGCTCGCGCAGCTCGGCGCTCGCCGTGTCGGCCGACTCGGGGGCCTCCGGCCAGTTCAGGTACAGGTCGACCACCGCGTCCGTGGTGCCGCGGCGCTCCGCGACCCGGGTGGCGACCGAAGCGGCCAGCGGGCCGGCGGGATCGGTCAGCTCGGCGACGGTGCCCACCGTCGAGACGAGATGGGTGGGCCGGTCGTCCAGGGTGTAGTCGGCGACCACGAACGGGCGTCCTGCCACGTCGAGGGGGCGCACGTCCGTGAGGTCGAACTCGCGGTAGTGCCGACGCACGAGCACCTCGAGCATGGGTTCGCGGGTGGGGACGCCGTGCTCCATCCGCTCGGCCAGGAAGCGGACGATCTGCTCGGGGATCCCCGCCAGCGCCTCGATGCGTCGATCCCGGTCGGGGAGGTCGTCGTCCGCGGCGAGTGCGTCCAGCTCGGCCCGCACCCCGGCCAGGACGCCTGCCCGGTCCTCGTCGACCGGTGGCTGGTCGAACCAGCGGAAGCGGACGCTGCGGGCCAGGTCGCCGATCACCGGGAAGCGCAGCTGGGTGGCGCGACCGAGGCGTTCGAGGAGGCCTCGGACCTCGGCCAGCTGGCCGGTGGGGGTGGGCTCGTCGCTCCAGCGACCCAGGACCGCGGAGGCGAGGGCAACCTCGGGCGCCGCCCGTTGCTGGGCCAAGAAGATGCGGAAGACCGCCTCCTCCAGCGCGGGGGTGCGTTCCAGGTCGTGGACGCCGTAGTGCTGCAGCACCTGCAGCAGGCGGTCGTGGAAGTGCTCGGGCAGCCCGCCGCGCTCCACGTCGAGACTCTGCAGGTAGGTGTGGAAGTGCTCGCGCGAGCTGTGCACGCGCAGCTCGGTCTGGCGCTCCTCGTCGGCCGGGCGGTTGCGGCTCAGCTCCGCCAGATCGGCAAATGTGCCCAGCAGCGCCATCTCGTCGGCCACGACCGAGACTCCCTGTCCGACCAGCTCGTCGCGGGCCGCGAGGTAGGCGGCCAGGGCACCGCCGGAGTCCTGCGGGGGGACGTCGTAGCCGAGCACCACCGCGGTCAGCGCCGCGCGGGCTCGGGCCGCCCGGATCGCGGGCGTCTGCCCGGTCTCCGGCCGCGGGAGGTCGAGCGAGGGTCCGGCCACCTCGGTGGCGGCCGCCTCGGTGCCGTCACCCAGCGGCTCGAGCCGCACCAGGGGGGTGCCGGTCTCGACCTGGCCCCCGGTCATGACGAGCAGCTCCTTGACCCGGGCCGCGAACGGCGCGGTGAGCACGGTCTCCATCTTCATGGACTCCAGGACCAGGACGGGGGCACCGACCTCGACCTCGTCGCCCACTGACACCGGCGTGGCGACCACCAGGGCCGGGGCCGGAGAGCGCAGGACGCCGCCCTCGTCACGGCTGACCCGGTGGGCCACTCCGTCGACCTCAACCAGGGTGCTGGGCCCGTAGGTCGCGGTGACGACGCGGTGTCGTTGACCGCCGATCACCAGCCTGCGGTGGTAGTCGTCGATCACCTCGAGCTCGACGTCGACCGTCTCCTCGACGCTCCCGGAGGCGACCGTGACGCGGTAGCTCGAGGGTCCCGTGTTGATCGTCGACACCTGGTACGTCGTGCCGCGCAGCTTGAGCTCGACCGGGCGACCGGCACGGTGCTGGGCCTGGGGGCGGCCGCCGTGGGCGGTCTCGAGCAGTCGGGCGACCTCGATCTGGAGCTCGTCGACGTAGGCCTCGATGGCGGCCGTGACGACGGCCAGGCCGGCGTGCCGCTGGGCGGCCAGGCGACCCTGGCCGCGGACCCGGTCGATCCAGCTCGTGTCCGCCCAGCCACCGGTGCCGTCGACGACCTCGGGCTGGTCGAGCAGGTCGAGGACGAAGCTCTTGTTGGTCGCCCCTCCCTCGATGATGACCGTGGTCGCCTTCATGGCGCGACGCAGCCGGGCCAGTGCCTCCTCGCGGGTGGCGCCGTAGGCGATCACCTTGGCAATCATCGAGTCGAAGTCGGACGGAATCGTGTCGCCCTCCGCGACGCCGGTGTCCACGCGGATGCCGGGTCCTGTCGGCAGCTCGAGCCGGGCGATCCGGCCGGGGGCCGGCGCGAAGTCGCGGTCGGGGTCCTCGGCGTTGAGGCGGGCCTCGACGGCGTGCCCCTTCTCGACCGGCCTGTCACCTTCCAGGCGTCCCCCGGCGGCGACGTGGAGCTGGGCCTTGACCAGGTCGAGGTCGGTCGTGACCTCGGTGATCGAGTGCTCGACCTGCAGCCGGGTGTTGACCTCGAGGAAGGCGAAGGTTCGCTCCCCGGGGTGATAGAGGAACTCCACGGTGCCGGCTCCGACGTACCCGACGGCCAGCGCGAGCCGCTCGGCGGACTCCTTGAGCTCGTCGGTCTGCTCGCGGGTCAGCAGCGGTGAGGAGGACTCCTCGATGACCTTCTGGTTGCGACGCTGGATCGAGCAGTCGCGCACCCCGAGCGCCCAGGCGGTGCCGTGCGCGTCGGCGATGACCTGCACTTCGACGTGACGGGCCCCGGTGACCAGGCGCTCGAGGAAGACGGTGCCGTTGCCGAAGGCGCGCGCGGCCTCGTCGCGCGTGCGCTGGTAGGCGTCCTCGAGGTCGGCGACGGACGCGACCATCCGGATGCCGCGACCGCCGCCACCGGCGGTCGCCTTGAGCATCAGCGGGTAGCCAACCTGTTCGGCGGAGGCGAGCGCCTCCTCGAGGGTCGCGACGGGCCCGCGGCTCCACGGGGCGACGGCCACACCGACCTGCTCGGCGATCAGCTTCGAGCCGATCTTGTCGCCGAGTTGGCGCATCGCCTCGGCGCTCGGGCCGATGAACGTGATGCCGAGCCGGTCACACAGGTCGACGAAGGTCGGGTCCTCAGCCACGAAGCCCCAACCCGGCCAGACCGCGTCGGCCCCGGTGTCGACCAGCGCCCGCTCGAGGACCGCCAGGTCGAGGTACGGGCGCGCCGCGGCGGGCCCCAGGTCGTAGGAGAAGTCGGACTCCCGCACGAACATCGCGTGACGTTCGCCCTCGGTGTGCAGGGCGACCGTCCGGATCGGTCCCGTGCCCGAGGCGTTGACGTCGCGTACGGCGTGGATCAGCCGCATTGCGGCCTCGCCGCGGTTCACGATCGCGATCAGGGAGAACTGCATCCGTACCTCCGTAGGGCAACCCGTGGGGGGCGGTGACTCAGCCTCCCACCCGCAACCTGTCATGGACCGAGGGTTACGGACGAGTCACATCGGGGCGCGGCGTGGTCCAGGGCGGACCGCGGACGCTCACAGCGTGGACACAGACCGACCACACGGGGATGCCAGAGCAGTCCCCGAGGCTCTGGTCCATGACCCAGACGACCCTCATCGCTCCCCCGGTCGAGCTCCCCGCCGCCGGGACCGACGCCGCGCCGGACTCGCCCCTGGTGCGCCCCGCCCTCATCGCCCTGCTGGTCGCCACCGCCGGGCTGTACCTGTGGGGCCTCGGCGCCTCCGGATGGGCCAACTCCTTCTACTCAGCCGCCGTGCAGGCCGGATCGGTCTCGTGGGAGGCGTTCTTCTTCGGCTCCTCCGACGCGGCCAACTCGATCACGGTCGACAAGACCCCGATGGCGCTGTGGCCGATGGCCCTGTCTGTGCGCGTCTTCGGACTGTCGTCCTGGAGCATGCTCGTGCCCCAGGCGCTGATGGGCGTGGGTGCGGTGGGCCTGCTGTACGCCACGGTCCGCCGCTCGACCCGCAACGCCTGGGTGGGGCTGCTCGCGGGCGCGATCCTCGCCGTGACACCGGTCGCAGTCCTGATGTTCCGGTTCAACAACCCCGACGCCCTGCTCACCCTCCTGCTGATCGCTGCGGTCCACGCCACGCTCCGGGCGATCGAGTCGCCCGAGCGGGCCGTGCGTTGGCTCGTGCTCGGCGGCACCCTGGTCGGCTTCGCGTTCCTCACCAAGATGATGCAGGCCTTCCTGGTGCTGCCGCCGCTCGTCCTGGTCTACCTGGTCGCGGCCACCCCGACGATCGGTCGGAGACTGCTGCACCTGCTCGCCGCGTTCGGTTCGATGATCGTGGCCGCCGGGTGGTGGGTGGCGATCGTGGAGCTGTGGCCCGCCTCCAGCCGGCCCTACATCGGCGGCTCGCAGACCAACTCGATCCTCGAGCTGACCCTCGGCTACAACGGCTTCGGTCGGCTGAGCGGCGACGAGGTCGGCTCGGTGGGCGGGGGCACCGCCGGAGGGGCTGCGGGCGGGACCTCCGCCTGGGGCGAGACCGGACTGCTGCGGATGTTCAGCGCCGAGATCGGCGGTCAGATCGCCTGGCTGCTGCCCGCGGCACTCCTGCTCCTGGTGCTCGGCCTGTGGTTCCGCCGTCGCGCCGGACGCACCGACCCTGCGCTCACCGGCCTCGTCGTGTGGGGCGGCTGGCTGCTCGTGACGGGTCTGACCTTCAGCTTCATGGCCGGGATCTTCCACGCCTACTACACCGTCGCGCTGGCCCCGGCGATCGCCGCGGTCGTCGCGATCGGCGCGGGGATCCTGTGGGAGAGCCGCACCTCGCTCGTGGCCACGATCGGCACGGCCGGCGTCACCCTGCTGACGGGCGCGACGAGCTTCGTCCTCCTGGGCCGGTCCGCCGACTTCCTGCCGTGGCTCCGGTACGTCGTGCTGGTCACCGCTGGCGCGGCAGGAGTCCTGCTGCTGCTCCACCGGCTTCTCTACCGCCGGGCGCTCTTGGCCCTCGCCGGAGCCGTACTCATCACTGCGCTCGCCGGACCCACGGCGTACGCCCTCGACACCGCGGCGACACCCCACACCGGCTCCATCCCCACGGCCGGCCCGAGCACCGGAGACGGCGCACCCGGCGGCCCCGGCGGCCCCGGTGGCGGGCGTGGTGGCCCCCTGGGTCAGCGTCCGCCGCAGGCCGGAGCCCCGGGCACCGCGCCGGGCGGTCTCGGGCAGGCGGGTCAACCGCAGGCCGGCCCGGGCACGACAGGTGGGCTGCTGTCAGGGTCGGAGTCGACCGCAGCCATCAACGCACTGCTGACGACTGACGCGGACTCCTACACCTGGGTCGCGGCCGCCGTGGGCTCGAACACGGCCTCGGGCTACCAGCTCTCCACCGAGCTACCGGTGATGGCGATCGGCGGCTTCAACGGCTCGGACCCCAGCCCGACCCTCGCGCAGTTCCAGCAGCAGGTCGCCGACGGCGAGATCCACTACTTCATCGCCGGCAGCGACCGCGGCGGCCCGGGTGGGCCGGGTGGCCCCGGTGGCCCGGCGACGAGCGGCTCGAGCACCGAGATCTCGGACTGGGTGAGCGCCACGTTCAGCGCCCAGACGGTCGACGGCGTCACGCTCTACGACCTGTCCGGAGGCCAGCAGTGACGACGGCACCGGTGCTCGTGGAGCAGGCGCACGTGGGGACCACCGTGCTGGACGTCGTGATCCCGGTCCACAACGAGGAGCGCACGCTCGTCGCGTCGGTCGAGACCGTGCTGGCACATCTGCGCACGCTTCCCTACGCCTCACGCCTGACGATCGCCGACAACGCCAGCACCGACTCGACCGGTGATCTGGCACACCAGCTCGCGCACCGGCACCCCGAGGTCACGGTGCTCACCCTGGCCCGCAAGGGTCGGGGCCGGGCGCTCAAAGAGGCCTGGTCGCAGTCGAGTGCCGAGGTCCTGGTCTACATGGACGTTGACCTCTCCACCGACCTCAACGCTCTGCTGCCGCTGGTCGCGCCGCTGCTGTCGGGGCACTCCGACCTCGCGATCGGCTCGAGGTTGACCAGGTCGTCGCGCACCACCCGCGGCCCGCGGCGTGAGCTGATCTCGCGGTCCTACAACGTGCTCCTGCGAGGAGCTCTGCGGACCCGGTTCACCGATGCCCAGTGCGGGTTCAAGGCGATCAGACGTGAGGTCGCGACCCAGCTGCTGCCCCTCATCGAGGACGACGAGTGGTTCTTCGACACCGAGCTCCTGGTCCTCGCCGAGAGGGCCGGGCTGCGCATCCACGAGGTGCCGGTCGACTGGGTCGACGACCCCGACAGCCGCGTCGACGTCGTGCGCACCGCAGTGGCGGACCTGCGCGGGATGGGGCGGCTCGGCTGGGCGCTGCTGCGTGGCCGCGTCCCGCTGGCCGACGTGGCCCAGGCGCTCGGGCGGACGTCGGCTCGCAGCGCGGGCGGCCGGCTCAGCGCCCAGCTGGTCGTCTTCGCCCTCGTCGGGATCGCCTCGACCCTGGCGTACGCCGCGCTGTACGTCGCCCTGCGCGGCCGGCTCGGCGCGCAGGAGGCGAACGCGCTGGCCCTGGCGGTGACCGCCATCGCCAACACGGCCGCCAACCGGCGCTTCACGTTCGGGTTCCGGGGGCCCCAGGGGGCGCTGCGGCACCAGTTCCAGGGGCTGCTCGTCTTCGCGTGCGGTCTCGGCGTCACCGCAGGGGCACTCTGGGTGATGCGCAGCGCGGGAGGCGAGGGGCATCCCCTGGTCGAGGTGGTGCTGCTGACGGCAGCCAACCTCTTCGTCACGGGCATGCGGTTCGTGCTGATGCGGGTGTGGATCTTCAAACACCCCCGTGAGCAGTCCCCAGTTTCCCTCCCCACCCCCGTGAGCAGGCCCCAGTTTTCCCGGGCCTGGAGGAAATTGGGGCCTGCTCACCGCGTTGTGGGAGGAAACTGGGGCCTGCTCACCGCGTAATGGGCGTGCTGGGCCAGAAGTGCGGCGACAGCGTCGGCGGTAGGCAGGCTGGGTGAGGCGCCACGCCGGGTCACCGCGAGTGCCCCGGCCGCCATCGCCTGCGGCAGCGCCTCGGCCACGGTCAGACCACGCGCCAGGCAGGCGCCCAGATAGCCTGCGAAGGCGTCGCCAGCAGCCGTGGTGTCCACCGCCTCCACGGGCACGGCCGGGACGTGGCGGCCACCCGTCCGGTCCACGAGGACCAGCCCCCGGTCGGCGAGCGTGACCATCGCGTGGGTGACCCCGCGGTCGACAAACCACTGACCGGCCGCGCAGGCGGAGTCGACATCCCTCACATCGACATCCGTGATCAGGCGGGCCTCGGTCTCGTTGGGAGTGACCACGTCGACCAGGGCCCACAGCGACTCGTCGATCGCCGCAGCTGGTGCGGGGTCCAGGACGACAATGAGTCCGGCGGCCCGGGCACTGCGGACCAGGTGGGCGGTGACCTCCAGCGGGGTCTCGAGCTGGGTGAGCAGAACACGGGCGCGACCCGCGTGCGACCGCAGTGCCCGGTCGACGTCGTTCCCGTTGAGACGGTCGTTGGCGAGGGGGATCATGACGATGTCGTTCTCACCGCTCGAGTCCACGCGGATGTGGGCGATGCCCGTGGGCGTCCCGAGCACCACCCGGACCGAGGATGTGTCCACGCCGTACGACGTCAAGGCCCCGACGGTGAGTTCGCGGAAGAGGTCGTCACCCACGCAGCCAACCATGACCGTCTCGGCGCCCGCGAGCGCACTCGCGACCGCCTGGTTCGCACCCTTTCCTCCGAGCACCAGCGTCGCGTCGTCGCCGAGGACCGTCTCACCGGGTTCCGGAAGCCGTCGGGAGAAGGCCGTGACGTCGACCGTGATGCTGCCGACCACCAGCACGACGCCGGGGGCAGGCGAAGCCACAAAGGAACTCATCAGGACCTGCCGACCTTTCGAGCCGCACCTCGGGAACGTCGGGGAGACCGGCGGTGGGCACGACCGTAGCGACCCCACGGTTGATCGCCAACCGGACCAGGCCTCAGGTGGCGGTCGCACCGCCGGAGGCGACGTACTCCTCCGGATCCAGGTCGCGCGACTGGATCCCGTCCGCGTGCTGGGCCTCGAAGACCAGGAACTTCACCGCGATGTCGTGGCGCAGCTGCAGAGAGGCGTGCTGCCGGAAGTCGGCGAGATCCTCGCGCTCCTCCTCGGCCATGTGGTCACTGTTCGCGAGCCGGGCCTCGATCACCGCCTCCCACCAGCCCTCGGACCCGGTCTCGCGCTCGGCTGCTCGGGCGATCGCGTCGCGGATGTCGTTGTGGTCGCCGATCGCGTCCTCGGTCTCGTCGGCAGCACTGTCCGCTCCCCCGGCGCCGTGGCCGACCCTGAGCACCTGGGGGTAGAAGTACTTCTCCTCCCCCGCGGCGTGGACCTCCAGGAAGGAGGCCAGCCGCGACCAGACCGCCTCGAGCCCCGCCGTGTCTTCGCGGTCCAGCTCGTCGAGCACGGCGAACATCCGTCGCTGCTGGTGGTGCTGGAACAAGATCACGTCGGTGATGTCCATGGGCCCTCCCTGGTTGCGTGCGACCCACCGGCCGATGGGTCTCCCGCCCCGCCGTACCCAGCCGGGGCGCGCTCATGAGTGATCCTGCCTCAGGTCAGCGATCGGGGAGCAGGGAGATGTCACAGACCGAGGCGCGCAGGGGTGAGCTGCCGCTGATCGGGTCGCTCGGCGTCTGGCGCAGGACGAGGTTCAGGTTGGCGCTGCCCGGTCCGTACGGCGGGTAGCCGGGCAGTCCCAGCTCGTCGCAGGCCTCCCACCACCCGTGCTGGGCGAACACCACCCCCGGGTCGAGGCTGGCCACGAGCTTCGCGCGCGCCCGGACACTGCCGTGCGGGGTGTCGATGGAGACCCAGTCCCCGGCGGCGATGCCGCGGGCTGCGGCCGCGTCCGGGTGCACCTCGACCTGTGGGTCGGGCGAGCTCTTGCGCAGGGCGGCGACCTGCCGGTGCTGGGTCTCGCAGAAGAACAAGGACTTCGCACAGCTGAGCACCAGCGGGTACTTCTCGGCCAGGTCCGGTCTGGAGAGCGGGCTGGTGAGGGGCTCCTCGAAGGTCGGCAGCGGCGGGTAGCCGTGGGCTGCCAGCGTCGACGAGTACAGCTCCACCTTGCCCGAGGGCGTCGCGAACCCGGTCTCGGCGTACTTCCGGTAGCGCGTGGTCAGCGGCACCCGCACACCCTCCGGGTGAGCCCGTAGCTCCTCCAGGGTGATCCCGCTCGGTGCGAGCTGGTGGCGGAAGCCGGCCTCGATGTCACCGTGGAAGAAGTGCTCGTCGAGGCCGAGCCGGGTGGCGAGGTCGAACACGATCCGCAGGTCCGATCGGGCCTCGCCGCGCGGCGCGACGAGGGGCGCCCGCAGCTGGACGAGCGACTGGGCCTCCTGGCTGATCTCAAAGCCGATCTTCAGGGCCTCGGACTCGAACGGCGTCGTGACGGGCAGCACGATGTCGGCGAGCTCGGCGGTCGGGGTCATGAACAGGTCGGCCTGGACGAAGAAGTCCAGGTTGCACAGCGCCTCGCGCCCGCGAGCGCTGTCCCCGTGGGCCATCACCATGTTGCCGCCGAAGCCGACCACGGTCGTGATCCGCCCGTCGAGCGCCGCGGAGTAGAGGTCCTCCCCCGTCACGAACCCGAACCTGGCCGGTCCCAGCGGTCGCTCGACCACGCCCACGGCCGGTGGGAGAGGATCGGAGAGGAACTCCCGCCCGTCGACCGGGTTCGCCGGGACCGCCTCGAACAGTACGTTCCCGCCCCGGACGTCGAGGCTGCCGGTCAGGGCGTAGAGGACATCGATTGCGCGCACCGTCTGCGTGGTGCCGCTGTGCTGCTCCAGCCCGCTCCAGGTGTAGAACGCCACTGGTCGGGCCTCCCACAGGGTCCGGGCCGCGTCCACGATCGCCTCGGCGGGGATGCCGGTGATCTCTGCCGCCTTCTCCGGGGGGAACTCGGCGCACCGCGAGGTCAGCAGGTCCCAGACCGTACGCCCCTCGACCTCGTCATCGGCGTTGGTCCAGTCGCGGACGAAGTCGACGTCGTACCACCCGTTCTCGATCATCACGTGAGCCAGCGACAGCGCCAGTGCGGCGTCGGTCCCGGGCCGCACCCGCAACCAGTGGTCCGCCCGGGACGCCAGCCCGGCCTTGCGTGGGTCGACCACGATCAGCTTCGCACCGCGTCCCACCGCGGCGACGGTGCTCGTCGCGTGCGCGAGCCGGGCCACCGAGGGGTTGTACCCCCAGTACAGGATGCAACCGGCGTGCTCCAGGTCGGGCAGATATGCCCCGGGCACCGGGGCGCCGAAGGTGTAGAGCGGCGCGAAGTAGCGGCCCCAGCCACACAGCTCCATGTAGTTGGAGAAGTTCGGGCTGCCGAAGCTTCGGGTCAGCCGCAGGACCCAGTCGACGGCGTCACTGATCGCCGATGTGGACGGCGAACTCGAGCTGAACCCGACCGACTCGGGGCCCCCGGCGGCTGCTGCTGCCTGCATCCGCTCGGCGACCGTGTCCAGCGCCTGGTCCCAGGTGATCTGCTCCCACCCCGGGTCCGCGTCCCCCTTGGGGCGCGTCCGCCGCATCGGGTGCAGGATCCTCGAGGAGTGGTGGACGATGCCGGGCGCCGCCTTGCCCTTCAGGCAGATCGCCTTGCCCGTGGGGTGCGAGGGATCCGGCTGCAGCGCGACGAGCATCTCGTTCTCGACCGTGGCGCGTGCCCCGCAGCGTGACACGCACAGCGGGCAGAAGGTCGGGACCGGCTCGGCGCCCATCGCAGCATGATCGCGCGTGGCCGACCGCAGTGGCAACAGACTCCTGTGACAACACGACGGCGTCGCGCGCCACTTCCGGATCAAAGGTCGCTGGTTGCGGCCTGCGAGCCACCGAGTGACGGACTCGGCTCGAACTAGTGCGAGACCTTGTTCCTTGAAGCAAGCAGGGCTTTCCTGATCTCGCCGTACGCATTCTCTAGACCGACCCGCAGGGTGTCGCCGACCTCGGTCGCAGTCGCGGACGCATCCTCCATCTGCGTCCGAGCCGTCGCCCACCTGCTGCCGAACTGGTCGATGAGCGTGTTCAGGTGATCATTGGTCTCCATGGCCCCCAGGTGCACCTGGACCTGAAGATCATCGATCCGGGCCTGCCACTGCTCGACCTGGGTCTTCGTCAGTTGCTGGCGAAGCTCGGACTGCTTGCGGTTGAGTTTGGTGATCTGGTTCTCGAGATTGGCGATTCGTTCTTCATTTGTCATACCCCCACCCTTACGCGCGGCACGACCCGGAACACGGGGCGAAGGTCCCCGATCGGGGGACATCTGGCGAGCGGCGCCGTACGCCCTGCTCGTCGCGGCCGGTCGAGACCGGGCGTGACCGAAACCTGTCGACTGTCGTTCTCCTGACAAGCAAGCGCCCCGCTGCCGACCGAGGAGACCCACCGATGCCCGTCCCGATCGCACGCCGGAGCGTCGGCCTGCTCCTCGTCGCCCTCCTGCTCCTGGCCGTCGCGCTCCAGTCGACAGCCGTCCCACCGACGTCCGCCGCCTCGCGCGCCGCCCGCCAGGCGCCCCAGCTGGGCCATGACGGGAAGTTTCTCACCGACACCTCGGGCCGGGTCGTGCTCATCCACGGCGTCAACGCCGTCTTCAAGCACGCGCCGTACGTCGCGCCGGCCAACGACTACGGCTTCACCGACCGCGACGTCCGCTTCCTCGCGCGCAACGGGATCAACGCCGTCCGGCTCGGCGTGCTCTTCTCCGGCGTCATGCCCGAGCCGGGCAGGATCGACCACGACTACCTCAAGAGCATCGACCGGATTGTCCGCCTGCTGGCCCGGAAGAAGATCTGGGTGCTGCTCGACTTCCACCAGGACGCCTTCAGCGAGAAGTTCGCCGGAGAGGGCTTCCCCGACTGGGCGGTCAACGACGACGCGCTGCCGTTCGTCGACCTCGGGAGCTTCTTCCTCAACGGCCAGACGCCCGCCGTCCAGCGCAACTACGACCACCTCTGGAACAACGACAGTCCGCCCGCCGCGGACGGAACCATGTGGGACTACTACCGGCAGGCCTGGGTGGCGGTGGCGAAGAAGTGGCGCAGCCAGCCATACCTGATGGGCTACGACCTGATCAACGAGCCGAATGCCGGCACGCAGATGGCGACGTGTGCCAACTTCCTCGGTTGCCCCGTGTTCGACGCGACCCTGCAGGCCTTCTACGACCACATGCGTGCGGGCATCCGCACGGTCGACCGGCGCAACCTCGTCTGGTACGAGCCGCAGTACCTCTTCAACGCGATCTCGGCATCGAACTTCACCCACGTCGACGACCCGGCGGTGGCTCTCTCCTGGCATCTCTACGCCTGCACCCCGGCCTTTGTCGAGGGTGGGGTCGTCCCGGGCGACCCGGACTGCCAGGTGAACGAGCCCCGGGTGATGGACAACGCTGACGCGCAGATCGCCGCCATGGGGGCCGGTGGGTTGCTCACCGAGTTCGGCGCCGGCGACGACCTGACGGACCTGGCCCGGATGACGGACTACGCAGACAAGCACCTCTCGGGCTGGATGTACTGGGCCTACAAGCACTGGGACGACCCGACCGGCGGCGACAACGAGGGACTGTTCCGCGACGACTCGTCGCTGCGCAGCGTCAAGAAGGACAAGTTGGCCGTGCTGGTCCACCCCTATCCGCAGGCAGTCGCCGGAACCCCGACGAGCATCTCGTGGGACACCGCCACGAGCGTCCTGCGCTTCAGCTTCACGCCGGACCGCAGCACCGGCCTCACCGATGTCTTCGTCCCCAGGTGGACCTACCAGGACGGCTACTCGGTGCGCGTGAGCGGTGGACGCGTGGTCTCGGGCCTGGGGACGCGGCACGTGCTGGTGGACGCCTCCCGCAACACATCGTCGGTTGACGTGGTGGTCGAGGGCACTGGTGGGCGAAACTGAACCCATGACCGCCGAGTACGCCCGGACCGAGCAGTTCCGAGGCGCCCGCATCCACCTGTGCGACCTCGCCGGCCTCGAGATCCGTGACTGTGAGGTCAGCGGCCTGAAGATCGTGGACTGCTACGGGGGCGACGTCTACCTCGGCGGCGACTTCGAACGGCTCGTGGTCAACGACGTCGACGTCACTGCCTACGTCGAGGGCGAGCTGGATCGCCGGCACCCCACCCGGGCGCTGGCGCGTGAGGCCGAGTCGCCCGACGACTACCGGACTGCCTGGGATTCCATCGAAAGGCTGTGGGAGGCGACCCTCGATCGCGCCAGGCTGCTGCCCGAGGCCAGACTCCACGAGCGGGTCAACGGCGAATGGTCGTTCGTCGAGACGCATCGACACCTGCTGTTCGCAAGTGACGCCTGGCTGGGCAACGCTGTGCTCGAGCACGACGCGCCGTACCACCCATGGTGCTTTCCTGCTGGTGGGATGCCCGCCGAGGAGGCAGCGAAGCTCGGGCTCACTCTCGATGCGACCCCGACGCTCGACGAGGTGCTCACCTTGCGGGGGCAGCGCATGGCCACCATGCGGAGCGTTGTCGAGGGGATCACCGAGGCAGAGCTGGACCGGATCTGCGCCCGGAAGCCGGCGGAGCCGTATCCCGACCAGACCTATGTAGTGCGCCGGTGCCTCAAGGTGGTGCTGAAGGAAGAGGCCGAGCATCTCCGCTACGCCCTGCGCGACCTCGCCGTGCTCGAGGCCGGTGCCTGACACAGGCCACGAGGAGTCGGGCGGTTGAGGGAATCGGCCGCGCCGTCATGCGTTAGCCGGCAGCGCACGTGGGTACGCCCGGGGCAAGCAACCCTGGAGAGCTGAGGCCTAGTTGAAGATCCTGGTGACCGGCGCGACCGGCTACGTCGGAGGGCGACTCGTGCCTGTGCTGCTCGAGCGCGGTCACGACGTTCGCACCACCACGTCCGACCCGGACCGCGAACAGCCCTGGTGGAGCGACCGGGTCGAGACCGTCGTCATGGACGCGCTCGACCCCGATCAGGTCCGATCAGCCTGCGAGGGCGTGGACGCGGTGTACTACCTGATCCACGCGATGAGCGGCGACGACTTCGCCGCCACAGATCGCATGGCGGCCACCAACCTCGCCGATGCCGCGCGGGCTCACGGCATCGATCGGGTCATCTATCTCTCCGGGCTCGTCCCCGACGTCGAGGAGTCCGAGCTCTCCGAACACCTCAGGTCCCGTCGCGAGGTCGAGGAGATCCTCAGCGAGCTGCAGGCAACCGTGGTCGTCCTGCGGGCGGCGGTCCTGCTCGGCAGCGGGTCGACCTCGTTCGAGATCATCCGGCAGGTCAGCGAACGGATGCCGGTGCACACCGTGCCGTCGTGGATGGACTCCCTGGTGCAGCCGATCGCCGTCGTCGACGTCCTCGAGGCCCTTGCCGGGGCGCTCGTGTACGACGGCCCCTCACGCCCGTTCGACGTCGGCGGACCCGACCAGGTTCGCTACAGCGAGCTCCTCGACACCTACACCACGCACGCCGGGCTGGAGCGGCCCCAGGTCAACGTGCCCCTGTTGCCGACGGCCCTCGTCGGCACCCTGGTCGGGAGCCTCGTCGACGTGCCCAGGCCGACCGTCGAGGCACTGGTGGAGAGCCTCCACCACGACATGGTCGTCGGGGACCTCGACTTCGAGCGAGACCTGCTGCCAGCGGGACACCGCCTCGTGGGACTGGACGAAGCCTTTCGCCGGTCGCTCGCGTCGCAGACGACCGCCCCCGAGGACTCGGACCCGATGGGGCCGCTGCCCCAGGACCCGGCCTGGGCCAGCGGCGGTGACGAACGACCGGCACTGGCCAAGGTGGTCGACGCGGTCAAGGACCTCCTGCCGGACGCCTGATCGCCTCGCCCCGGTGACGAGGACGGAGTCCTAACGCGTCGTCGGCGAGTCCCCTGCGTCGGGGAAGCCGAGCGCCCGGGCGAGACCGTCGACGTCGACGACCGTGAGCGTGGCTCCCGGGTGCAGGATGTGCTTGGTGGGGTCGATGCCCGAAACGGGTTGGCGGAAGCTCACGCACAGGCCCTTGCGGCTGTTGGTGGCGAAGGTGATCCCCCGGTCACTGAGCGACAGGTGCGCCGGACCGGCGGTCTTCAGGAACGCGTAGTCACCGCTGACCTCGACACTGGCGATGTTGCTCAGCGCAGAGCGCAGCGTCCACCACCCGAAGTGAACGTGCAGCTCGGAGGGCGTGACCTCCGCCCACGCCCTGCTCGGCGTCACGCCGAAGGCGAGAGCGGGGAGCCGATAGCGAGGCTCCCAGTCGAACGCGAACCGCTGCACCAGATCAGCTCTGTCGTTGTCCATGCGTCCTGAGTACCCCATCCGGGCACATCGATGCCACGAGTGGCGCCACCACACACCTTCCTCGACCGGGGAAGTCGGAATCGGTGCTCGACTCAGCCGGGCGCCTTGCCGACCGTCAGCAGGACTGCGGAGTCCTCGACGGCTTCGAGCGAGTGACGGGAGTCCGGGATCGCAATCAGGTCCCCAGGTGACCCGTTCCAACGGTTCTCGCCCGCCACGAGGGTCACGCGGCCCTGCAGTACCTGGAGCGTGGCTTCCCCCGGGTTCTCGTGCTCGTCCAGGTGTGAACCCGCGCGGAGCGCAATCAAGGTCTGGCGCAGCACGTGCTCGTGCCCGCCGTAGACCGTGTGGGCACTTCGACCGCTCGATGCCGTCCTGGCCGTCACCAGGTGATGCCGGACCAGCGCTGTCAGGGACTGCTTCTGCATGTGCTCTCCTGTTCGTGGGGGGACGGGGGATCTTCCGAGACGTCCAGCAGGAAGCTCGGCGACTCTGCGTGCGCGCGGTCCACCATGGACCAGCCACTTGCTCCCAGAGTGACCACGGAGACCGGAAAGATCCCGAGGTCCTCGCGTTCGACGTGCTCGGCCAGATCGTCGAGCAATTTCGTCACCAGTTCCTGGAAGCGCGCGGGATCCCCCTCGAGGCCGGCGACCACGGTCGCGAAGTCCCGATGCTCCGCCTCGAGCTCATCGATCTCTTCGATGAACTCGCCTGTGGTGCGTAGGGCCTGGAAGATGCCGCGCTCCTCTCGACGGACGTGCCGTTCGAGGTCTGCGATCAGCGCCGCCAGACGGACCTTCGCAGCGCCCGGGTTTCCGGCGCTCAGGCCCTGGCGGACGTGGTGGGCCTGGTCAATGAGGGCGGTGTGCTCGTCCATCAGCTCGGCGATCGCGGCCACCCCTCGACACCCGCAGTACTCACACATCTCAGCCCACCCGGTCCCAGCCACGACGTGGCCGGTGGCTGCCGAGCCGGGCGTCGTCCCGGCTGCGGTAGACGATGTAGGGCCGAGTGAGATATCCGAGGGGCGCACTGAAGACGTGCACGAGACGGGTGAAGGGCCACAGTGCGAAGAGCCCGAAGGCGACAAGCGCATGGAGCTGGAACCCGAGAGGGGCGTCCGCCATGAGGGTCTGATCGGGGTGGAACGCGAGGAACTGGCGGTACCAGACCGAAACGCCTTCGCGATAGTTGTAGTCACCGCCGATGGTCAGGATTGAGCCAGCGATGGTGTTCCACATGCCGAGGACGATGACCGCCCCCAGGAAGGCATACATCACCTTGTCCATGTTCGTGGTGGCGGAGAAGACCGGGCCCGTGGTGCGCCGTCGGTAGATCAGGATCGCCATCCCGACCACCGTCATCACTCCCGCCAGGAGCCCGCCACCGACAGCCACCACGTGGTACGCGTGCGGGCTGATACCGACCGCATCGGTCCACGACTGCGGGACCAGGAGCCCGATGACGTGGCCACCGACGACTCCCAGCATCCCGAAGTGGAACAACGGGCTCCCGATGCGCAGCAGCCGGTTCTCGTAGAGCTGGGAGGAACGCGTGGTCCACCCGAACTTGTCGTAGCGGTAGCGCCAGAGGTGTCCGACCACGAAGGTGGTCAGACAGAGGTAAGGGACGACCACGAAGAGGAACTCGTTCATGCGCGGGCCCCCGGGAACGACGGCATCGGCAGGAGGGTGGCCTCGGCAACGGCGCCGCTGGCTGCCCCCGGACTGAACTGGGGGTTGGCGAAGGGTGCGAGTCCGACCTCTTCCTCGGGCGGGCCTTCAGCAGCAAGACGGCGTACGGCGTCGCGCTCGTCGCCGCGCAACGGCGGCAACGTGGCCGTGACCGCGTCGACGAGGCCGGCCCACGGGGAACCCATGTCCCGCAGCGAGAGTCGCAGGAGCTCCAACCCTGCGCGGTGGTCGAGCAGCAGGTCCCGCCCGAGGCCTCGGTCACCAGTGGCTGCGAACTCCAGGACCACGCAGAGGTGGTCGGGCAGCTCTGCGTCGTCGAGCTCGAAGCCTGCGGAGAGGTAGGTCTGCTTGAAGCGCAGCAGCGCCATCCCGCGTTTGCGGGTGTCGCCTTGGGCGAAGTAGGTCAGGAAGAGGTTGCAACGTCGGCGGGTGTCGAAGGTCTCGACGTAGTCGGCCTGGAGCTCCGGCAGCGGGGTGGACTCCAGGTGGACCAGGAAGTTCCGGATAGAGTCCCCGATCGCGCTGGGCAGACCGCGGGACGCCGACCGGAGCAGATCGATCCGGGCGAGCAGATCCTGGTCGGGGTAGTCGAGGAGCAGCGAGACCGACTGCCACACGATCGTCAGCTGTTCCGGGGGCAGGGTCGGCTTCCTGCGGCGCCCGGTCACGAGTCGTCCCCCTTCGGCGGGAACAGGCCGGGCGGTGAGCCCTTGCCGTCCCAGTTCAGCAGGTTGACGCGGGATCCCTTGTGCTCAGGACCTGCAAGTGAGTCGGCGGTCTGCCGGTCCTGGAGCATCTGGAAGTTCTCGACAGCGATCGGTGTGGGGACACCCGATCCTTCGCCGAAGACGTCGTGCTGTCCCCCGCCGTACTCGGAGACCGAACACTCGGTGGACAGCTCCTCGAGGGAGTGTGCCTGCTCGGCATGCGCTGGGGGAATGACGTAACGCTCGTCGTACTTGGCGATCGCGAGAAGCCGGTACATGTCGTACATGTCCTCCTCGGTCATGCCGACGGCTTCCGGGATCGAGCCGTCGGGCTCCCGGCCCATGTTGATGTCTCGCATGTAGCAGCGCATGGCGGCGAGCTTCTTGAGGACGGCATCGACCGGGGCGACGTCGCCGGCCGTGAAGAGCTCGGCGAGATACTCGACGGGGATCCGCAGCGCGTCGATCGCGGCAAAGAGGTTGCCCGTGTCCTCGGCGTCCTCGCCCGTCTCTGCGACGACATCGACCACAGGCGAGAGCGGCGGGATGTACCAGACCATGGGCATCGTCCGGTATTCCGGGTGCAGCGGGAGGGCGACCTGGTAGGTGTTGATCAGCGCGTAGATCGGGGAGCGCTGAGCTGCGTCGATCCAGTCGCGCGCGATGCCTGCGGCCTCGGCCGCCCGGATCACCTCGGGGTCACAGGGGTCGAGGAAGACGTCGCGCTGCGCCTCGTAGAGACCCTGGTCGTCGGTGGTCGAGGCGGCCTCGAGGACCTTGTCCGCGTCATAGAGCATCAGGCCGATGTAGCGCAGTCGACCGACGCAGGTCTCCGCGCAGACGGTGGGGAGACCGACCTCGATGCGCGGGAAGCAGAAGGTGCACTTCTCGGCCTTGCCGGTGCGATGGTTGAAGTAGATCTTCTTGTACGGGCAGCCAGAGACGCACATGCGCCAGCCGCGGCACTTTTCCTGGTCGACCAGGACGATCCCGTCCTCCTCGCGCTTG
>JBKJLD010000055.1:0-29540 GCA_046597165.1 Nocardioides sp. | reverse complement strand
TGATGGGCAAGGACGTCCCACTCAAGGACCTCTTCGAAAGCACCCACAGACGCTTCGGCGAGGGCGGTGAGTTCCGCGCCCTGTACGACGGCGACAACGACGTGAAGCGTGTTGTCGACACCGCCATCGGCATCGAGGGTCTCAAGCGTCAGTGGGGGGTGCACGCGGCCGGGGTGATCATGTCGAGCGAGCCGCTGCTCGACATCATCCCGCTGCTCAAGCGACCCTCCGACGGCGCGATGATCACGCAGTTCGACTACCCGACCTGCGAGAACCTCGGCCTCATCAAGATGGACTTCCTGGGGCTGCGCAACCTCACCGTCCTCGACGACTGCATCATCAACATCCGCGCCAACCGAGGCGAGGAGCTGGTCCTCGAGGACCTCGCCCTCGACGACCTCGCCTCCTACGAGCTGCTCGGCACGGGTAACACCCTCGGGGTCTTCCAGCTCGACGGCGGACCCATGCGTGCGCTCCTGCGACTGATGCGGCCCGACAACTTCGAGGACATCTCGGCCGTCCTGGCCCTCTACCGACCGGGCCCGATGGGGGTCGACTCCCACACGAACTACGCCTTGCGCAAGAACGGTAAGCAGGAGAGCACCCCCATCCACCCTGAGCTCGAGGAGCCGCTCAAGGAGATCCTCGGCCAGACCTACGGCCTGATCGTCTACCAGGAGCAGGTCATGGCGGTCGCGCAGAAGCTCGCCGGGTACACCCTCGGTCAGGCCGACCTCCTGCGACGCGCGATGGGCAAGAAGAAGAAGGAGGTGCTCGACGCCGAGTACGTCCCCTTCTCCGACGGGATGAAGGCGAACGGCTACTCACCCGCGGCGATCAAGGCGCTCTGGGATGTCCTGGTGCCGTTCTCCGACTACGCGTTCAACAAGGCGCACACCGCGGCGTACGGCCTGATCTCCTACTGGACCGCCTACCTCAAGCAGCACTACGCGCCGGAGTACATGGCCGCCCTGCTGACGTCGGTCAAGGACGACAAGGACAAGATGGCGATCTACCTCAACGAGTGCCGCCGGATGAAGATCCAGGTGCTGCCGCCCGACGTCAACGAGTCCCAGGCCACCTTCACCCCCGTCGGCAACGACATCCGCTTCGGGCTCACCGCGATCCGGAACGTCGGCGCGAACGTCGTCGACGGCATCGTCGCGGGCCGTGAGGAGAAGGGTCGTTACGTCGACTTCAACGACTTCATGGAGAAGGTCCCCGCTCTGGTCTGCAACAAACGGATGATCGAGTCGCTGGTCAAGGCCGGCGCGTTCGACGAGATGAAGCACCGGCGGCGCGCGCTGGTCGCGATCCACGAGACCGCCGTCGATCAGTACGTCGACATCAAGAAGAACGAGGCGATCGGTCAGGACTCCCTCTTCGGGGGGCTGGACGACGAGGCGGGCAGTGGGTTCGGGATCTCGGTGGCGATCCCCGAGATCGACGAGTGGGACAAGATGACCCTGCTCGGCCACGAGCGGGACATGCTCGGCCTCTACGTCTCCGACCACCCCCTCCTGGGTCTGGAGCACGTGCTCTCCAACGGCAGCGACTGCACAATCGGCCAGCTGATGCTCGACGAGGAGCGTCCCGACGGCTCGTCGATCACGATCAGCGGGCTGGTGACCTCGGTCCAGCGCAAGATCACCAAGCGCGGAGACGCGTGGGCGATGATCACCCTGGAGGACCTCGACGGGGCGATCGACGTGCTGCTCTTCCCGAGCGCCTACCAGCTGGCCAGCACCCACCTCACCGAGGACGCCATCCTCACCGTCAAGGGAAGGCTGTCCAGGAGCAAGGACCAGCCCGAGATCCACGGCCAGGAGATCTCGGTGCCCGACCTGTCCGAGGGACCGTCCGGGCCGGTCGTCATCAGCCTGCCCTCGACGCGGTGCACGGCGCCGGTGGTCGAGCAGCTGCGGGACGTCCTCGGCACGCATCCGGGGATGACCGAGGTGCAGCTGCGCCTGCTGACCCGCAACGCCACCACCGTCATGAAGCTCGACGACCGGCTCCGTGTCACCCCGAGCCCCGCCCTCTTCGCCGACCTCAAGCAACTCCTGGGACCCGGATGTCTGACCAGCTGAGCGCCTCCACCGTCGACCCGACCGGCGACCCGACCGGGTCGACCGGCTCCGGGGGCATCTGGACCGCACTGCGGCAGTTCGTCGTGGTCGTGGTCGCCCTGGGTCTTGCCGGTGCGCTCGCCGGCCTGGTCTGGGAGTGGCGTTGGACGCCGCCGACCGGCGTGGTCGTGGACCACCAGTGGCTCCAGGACGAGGCGGGGCTGCGTGCGAGCTTCTCCGGCACCGGGACCTATGTCGTGGTGGCCGCTGTTGTGGGGCTCCTCGTGGGTGCCGCGCTGGCGGCCCTGTTCAACCGACGCGAGATCGTGACCCTGCTCGGTGTGCTCGTGGGCTCGGCCCTGGCCGCCTGGGTGATGCTCCGGGTCGGCCTCGCCCTGGGCCCCGAGGACCCGGTCGTGCTGGCCCGGACCGCGGCCAAGGGCGTGCACCTGCCCGGCCGCCTCGTCGTGTCCGGCAAAAGCCCCTTCGTGGCCTTGCCCAGCGGCGCCCTGTTGGGTCTCGTGGTGGTCTTCTTCGGGCTCTCGCGCCGGCACCCCGCCTCCCGCTGAGAGCAGCTTCTGGGGGTTAGGATCGACGGACCTCCGACGGGTGCGTCGCGCCTGCCGCCGACCGCAAGGGGATGTCCCGTGTCCAGTTCGCTTCCGCCCGACGGCCCCGAGTACCTCGAGCAGGGCGCCGGCTCCCGGCTGTCGCGGACGCCGGGCACGCCCCGCCGCCGTCGCACCGGGCTCATCGCGGGCGCTGCGGTCCTCGGCCTGGCCCTGGCCGGTGGAGCCGTCTGGGCGGCCACCTGGTACCTCTCCAGCGGCCCGCAGCCCGCGGAGGCGCTGCCGGCCTCGACGATCGGCTACGTCTCGATCGACCTGGACCCCAGCGGCAAGCAGCTGCTGGCCGCGCGCGACACGCTGAACAAGTTCTCGGCGTGGCGCGAGCAGAAGATCGGTTCCCAGGACGACCTGCGCCAGTGGCTCTTCGACAAGATCTCGTCCGACGCCGGTTGTGACGTCGCCTACGCCGACGACATCGAGCCGTGGCTCGGGGACCGCGCCGCGGTGGCGGCGGTGGACACCGGCGCCGACCAGCCGACACCGGTGGTCGTCGTCCAGGTCACCGATGCCGACCGGGCCGACGCCGGACTGAAGAAGATCCAGGCCTGCGCGTCGCAGGACGCTGGTCCCCCGACCGGAGGATGGACGATCAACGGCGACTGGGCGGTGATCGCCGAGACGACCGATCTCGCCCGCGGGATCGCGAACGACGCTGCGCAGGCGTCCCTCGCGGACGACGGGGACTACCGGAGCTGGACCGACGAGGTCGGCGACGCCGGCATCATCAACCTGTACGCCGCCCCGGCCGCCGGCGCCTTCCTTGCCGACAACCTCGGCTCGTTCGGATCGCCGTTCGGCGGCTCGTCCATGTCCTGCGCCGCGAGCAGTGACGGCGCCACGACGTGCGACGACACCGGCGGCTCCGACCCGGCCTCGGGTGCGCCGACCGAGGTCAGCGACGCCCTCAAGAACTTCAAGGGCGCAGCCGCCACCCTCCGCTTCAGCGAGGGGGCCCTCGAGCTCGAGGTGGCCGGGGACCCGGGGCTGACCCAGACCGGCCTCTACGGCACCGACCGCGGCGACGACGTCGTGGCGACCCTGCCCGCGGATTCCGCAGCCGCGATCGGGGTCGGCTTCGACACCGGTTGGTTCTCCGACCTCATCAACCAGCTGGCGTCCTATGCAGGCGGCGACACCACGGCCGAGCAGCTGCTTGCAGACCTGTCCGACTCCAGTGGGCTCGACCTCCCTGCCGACGCGGAGACGCTGGCGGGTGAGTCGGTCGGCCTGGCAGTAGGCCCGGGCGTCGACCTGGACCAGCTGTTCTACTCCTCCAGCATGCCCGCCGAGCTGCCGTTGGCACTCAAGGTCAAGGGTGACCCGGCCGGGATCGGCGCGGTCCTGGCCAAGCTGCGGGGCCAGATGGGTGCCGGTGAGGCCGACCTGCTCGACAGTGAGAGCGACGGCGACATGACCGTGATCGGTCCCAATGCCGACTACCGGGGACAGGTCTTGGCCGATGGCGGGCTCGGCGACAACGCGGTGTTCAAGGACGTGGTGCCCGACGCGGGCCGGGCCAGCGCGCTGTTCTTCGTCAACTTCACCGTGGGCGACGGCTGGCTGGTCAAGCTCGCCGGTGACGATCCCAAGGTCAGCGAGAACCTCGCGCCGCTCGCCGGGTTCGGGATCAGTGCCTGGGAGCAGGGCGACGCCGCCCACTCGGTGGTCCGGCTGACCACGAACTAGGGCGGCCCCGGCCGGCTACCGGCCGACCCGCTCCGTGATCGCCTCGGTGATGCGGACCAGGTCGGCCGGGGCCAGCTCGAGGTCGAGCCCTCGGCGGCCGGCCGAGACGAAGACCGTCGGATGGTGGAGCGCGCTCACGTCGACGACGGTGGGGTGGACCCGTTTCTGGCCGATCGGCGAGATCCCGCCGACGACGTAGCCGGTCGCCCGTTCAGCGGCGCCGACGTCGGCCATCGTCGCCCTGCTCGCGACGAAGGCCCGGGCCAGCGCCTTGAGGTCGAGCTGGCCCGAGACCGGCACGACTGCGACGACCAGATGGGCGCGTCCTCCGGGCCCGGCAGCAGGGTCCACGCTCGCAATCAACGTCTTGAAGACCCGTGCCAGGTCCAGGCCGAGCGCCTGCGCGGCCTCGAGTCCGTAGGACATCGAGCGGGGGTCATGGGGGTAGGCGTGCAGGGAGAACTCGATGCGGGCGCGCGCCAGGGCGACCGTGGCCGGCGTACCTCCCGGGGGCCTGCGGGACATGGCGGACCTCAGTTGGGGGACCAGCGGGTGCGGGCCACCTCGGTCGCCGGAAGCGACGGGATCACGTTCATGGCGCGAAGCTCGGCGCGCAGCAGGTCGGTGACCATGGTCAGCCGCAGCGCCGCGCCCTCGGCCTCCAGCAGTGCCTGGCGTTCCTGCAGGGGCAGCGGCGCCACGGCCGCCAGCGTCCAGGAGAGGTACGTCGGGTCCCGGGGCATGGTGCCGGTGTACGGGTCGCTTCGGATCTCGGTGAGGGCCATCCGGTAGGCGGTGAAGGTGGCCCGCGCCCGGTCCAGGATCTCGTCGGCGACGAACCCCGGCGGCTCGGGACGGTCGACCACGTGGCCGACCGGGAAGACCCCGCTGGTGTCGAGCCGTTCCAGTTCGATCCGCTCCAGACCGACGGCCACGATGTCGAAGGTGCCGTCGGCGTGCGACTCCACCTCGGTGAGCTGGACCCGGCAGCCGACCCGGAACAGGGACTGGGCCCCGTGGTCCCCGATCTCGTAGCCCTCGCGGATCGCGACCGACCCGAAGACCCGCTCCTCGGGGTTGCTGACCCGCAACAGGTGGTGGACCAGCGCCCGGTAGCGGTCCTCGAAGACCGTGAGCGGCACGCTCACGCCGGGAAAGAGCACCGCGTTCAGCGGGAACATCGGCAGGGTGTCGCTCACCCCTCGACCCTAGCCGCCACTGTCCGCAGTCGGCGGCCACCGCCCGGTCCCGAAGGCCGGGCGCCTAGAATTGCGGACATGATCCGCCGCATCGACCTTCGTGGAGCAGCCACCGACGGCGCCGCCCCCGTCGACTACCGCGCCGCCGTCCCGCGCGCCGACTTCGACGTCGAGGCGGCCGTACCCGCGGTGCACGCCATCTGCGAGGCCGTCCGCACCCGTGGCGTCGAGGCGATCGTGGAGTTCTCCCGGAAGTTCGACGGCGTGACCCAGGACGACATCTGCGTCCCGGTGTCCGCCATGAGCGACGCGCTGGCGGCGCTCGACCCGGAGATCCGGGCCGCCCTTGAGGAGTCCATCCGCCGACTGCGCGTCACCTGCGCCGCCGAGCTGGAGCACGACGTCGTCACCGACCTCGGGACCGGGGCCCGGGTGACGCACCGCAAGGTGCCCGTCGACCGGGTCGGCCTCTACGTGCCGGGCGGGCTGGCGCCGCTGGTCTCGAGCGTGCTCATGAACGTGGTGCCCGCCCAGACCGCCGGGGTGCGCTCGATCGCGCTGTCGTCCTCGCCGCAGAAGGAGTTCGGCGGGCTGCCGCACCCGACGATCCTGGCCGCGTGCGCCCTGCTCGGCATCGACGAGGTCTACGCCGTCGGGGGAGCCCAGGCGATCGCGATGTTCGCTCACGGCGTCGGCCCCTGCCGCCGCGTCGACCTGGTCACCGGGCCCGGCAACATCTACACGGTCACGGCCAAGCGGCTGCTCAAGGGTCTGGTCGGCATCGACTCCGAGGCCGGACCTACCGAGATCGCGATCCTGGCCGACGACACCGCCGACGCGGCCTACGTCGCCGCTGACCTGGTCAGCCAGGCCGAGCACGACCCGCTGGCCGCTGCGGTCCTGGTCACGACCTCCGAACGGCTCGCCGACGAGGTGGAGGCCGAGCTGGACAAGCAGGTCTCGGCGACCAAGCACGTCGAGCGGATCCGCACCGCCCTGTCCGGCCCGCAGTCCGGGATCGTCTTCGTCGACGACCTCGACCAGGGGCTGGAGGTCGTCAACGCCTACGCCGCCGAGCACCTCGAGATCCACACGACCGACGCCGCGTCGTACGCCGCCCGGGTGCGCAACGCGGGTGCGATCTTCGTCGGCCCGCACGCCCCGGTCTCGCTGGGTGACTACTGCGCCGGCTCCAACCACGTGCTGCCCACGGGCGGCTGTGCCTGCCACTCCTCGGGGCTTTCCGTGCGCGCGTTCACCAAGTCGGTCCACGTCGTCGACTACACGCGCCAGGGGCTGGCCGACGTGGCCGGTCACGTGATCACGCTCGCCGAGGCCGAGGACCTGCCGGGTCACGGTGCCGCGGTGCGCGTCCGGTTCGAGCGCTGAGGCCGACCGTGTCTGCACCCGACCCCACGAGCGCGCCCCCGTCCATGCCGTCGCTCTGGCCGCCGCTGCGCGAGGAACTGCGCGGCCTGTCGCCGTACGGCGCCCCGCAGATCTCCCTGGCCGACGCCCCCGTCCAGCTCAACGTCAACGAGAACCCGTACGGTCCCTCGCCGGCCGTGGTGGCCGACGTTGTCGCCGCGGTCTCGCGGGCCACGGCGACGCTGAACCGTTACCCCGACCGGGAGTTCGTCGAGCTCCGCACCGCCCTGGCGACGTACCTCTCCCGGGACGCCGCGCGCGGCACCGCGATCGTCCCGGAGCAGGTCTGGGCGGCCAACGGATCCAACGAGGTGATGCTCCAGCTGCTCCAGGCTTTCGGCGGCCCGGGACGGGTGGCCCTGAGCTTCGCCCCGACGTACTCCATGTATCCCGAGTACGCCCGCGACACGATGACCGGCTGGGTCCAGGGCCACCGTGAGAGCGACTTCTCCCTCGACCTCGACGCGGCCCGCACGCTGGTCCTGGAGCACCGCCCGAGCGTGGTGCTGCTCCCGTCGCCGAACAACCCGACCGGCACGGCACTGCCGCCGGAGGCCGTGACGATGTTGTGCGAGGCGGCCGCGGGCTACGAGCCCGGCGGGATCGTCGTGGTCGACGAGGCGTACGGCGAGTTTCGGCGTGCCGGGACACCCAGCGCGCTGGAGCTGCTGGGTCAGCACCGCAACCTGGTGGTCTCGCGCACGATGAGCAAGGCGTTCGCCCTGGCGGGCGCCCGACTCGGCTACCTGGCCGCCGCGCCGGAGATCTGCGACGCGATCCGGGTGGTGCGGCTGCCCTACCACCTCTCGGCAGTGACCCAGGCGGTCGCGCTCGTCGCCCTGCGGCACGCCCCCGAGCTGTTGGGCCAGGTCGACGTCCTGCGCAACGAGCGCGACGCGACGGTGACCTGGCTGCGCGAGCAGGGGCTGCGGGTCGCCGACAGCGACGCCAACTTCGCCCTGTTCGGCACCTTCGCGGACCGTCATGCTGTGTGGCAGCAGCTGCTGGACCGTGGCGTGCTGATTCGCGAGGTCGGCCCCCAGGGCTGGTTGCGGGTCTCGATCGGCACGGCGGACGAGATGGCGACGTTCCGGCAGGCTTTGAGTGATGTGATGGGGGCAATCGGCCCCGGGGACGTGCCCGGCACCAGGGAAGAGGAACCGCGATGAGCAGGACCGCACGGATCGAGCGGCAGACCAAGGAGTCGAAGGTCCTCGTCGAGCTCGACCTCGACGGCACCGGACGCGCCGACATCTCCACGGGCGTGGGGTTCTACGACCACATGCTCAACGCGTTCGCCCGGCACGCACTGGTCGACCTCACGGTGCAGACCGAGGGCGACCTCCACATCGACGCCCACCACACCGTCGAGGACACCGCCATCGTGCTGGGCGAGGCGCTGCGGGCGGCGCTCGGTGACAAGGTCGGCATCCGTCGTTTCGGCGACGCCACGGTGCCGTTGGACGAGGCCCTCGTCCAGGCCGTCGTGGACGTGTCGGGCCGCCCCTACTGCGTGCACACCGGTGAGCCCGAGGGCCAGGTCTACGTCACGATCGCCGGCGACACCGGGCCCGGCTTCGGTGGCTCGTTGACCCGGCACGTCTTCGAGACGATCGCCTTCCACGCCCACCTCGCGCTGCACGTGCGGGTGCTGGCGGGACGCGACCCGCACCACCTGGTCGAGGCCCAGTTCAAGGCGTTTGCCCGGGCCTTCCGCGACGCGGTCGCGCTGGACCCGCGTGAGACGGGTGTCCCGTCGACCAAGGGCAAGCTCTGACGGCGAGTCCCCGCGTCGTCGTCCTCGACTACGGCTCGGGCAACCTGCGCTCCGTGGTGCGCGCCCTCGAACGGGCGGGCGCCGACGTGAGCCTGACAGCCGACAAGGCCGCGGCGCTGGACTGTGACGGTCTGGTCGTGCCGGGGGTCGGCGCCTACGCGGCCTGCATGGCGGGGCTGCGTGCGGTCAAGGGTCCCGAGATCATCGGTCGGCGCCTCGCCGGCGGGCGTCCGGTGCTCGGCATCTGTGTCGGCATGCAGGTGCTCTTCGAGCGGGGTGTCGAGCACGGCGTCGAGACCGAGGGCTGCGACGAGTGGCCGGGGGTCGTGGAGCGGATCCAGGCTCCGGTCGTGCCGCACATGGGTTGGAACACCGTCGAGGTCCCCGAAGGCACCTCGCTGTTCGCCGGGGTCGAGGGGGAGCGGTTCTACTTCGTGCACTCCTACGGGGTGCGCACCTGGACCCTCGAGACCCACGGCCGCACCCGGCCACCGCTGGTGACCTGGGCCGAGACTGGGTCGGTCCAGGGGCAGGGCGACCGGTTCGTCGCCGCTGTCGAGAACGGCCCGCTGAGCGCCACCCAGTTCCACCCGGAGAAGTCCGGGGACGCGGGGGCCACCCTGCTGCGCAACTGGGTCGCGTCGCTGAGCCCTCGGTGAGCGCCCCATGAGCAAGGAACGGGCCCGGCGCCGCGCGGAGCGCGAGCGCGAGGTCGCAATCCGGTCAGCGGCCCGGGCCCGGGAGGCCGAGCGACGCACGCGTCGTACGACCAGAAGGCAACGCCTGTGGGGCTGGGTTCCGCAGCCGCGCTGGCGGCCGGGGCTGCTTGCGAGACGTCGCCGGCGAGAGAACGCCGTGACGGTGGGCGCCCTGCTGGTGGTCAACCTGGTGGCTTGGCTCGCGACGTCCGCGTGGGAACCCCGGCTGGCCTTGGCGATGGTGAGCCTGCTGGCCGCGCCGGTGCTGCACACCCTGCTCTTCCGCCGTTTCTGAGGCGACTCCTGAGACCGGCGGTCACCGCCGCCGCGACCGCACCTAGGATTTCCCCATGAGCGACTACCTCGAGCTGCTGCCCGCCGTCGACATCGCCGGGGGACAGGCAGTCCAGCTCGTCCAGGGCGTGGCCGGCTCGGAGAAGATGTTCGGCGACCCGATCGAGGCCGCCCTGCGCTGGCAGCGCGCGGGTGCCGAGTGGCTCCACCTGGTCGACCTGGACGCCGCGTTCGGTCGCGGTCACAACAGGGAGCTCCAGGCCCGGATCGTGGGCACTCTCGACATCCAGGTCGAGATGAGCGGGGGCATCCGTGACGACGAGTCGCTCGCCGCCGCGATGTCCACCGGCTGCCGCCGGGTCAACATCGGCACCGCCGCGCTGGAGCAGCCGGAGTGGTGCGCCGCCGCGATCGCGGAGTACGGCGACCGGGTCGCGGTCGGGCTCGACGTCCGCGGTCGGACCCTGGCCGCCCGGGGCTGGACCCGAGACGGGGGCGACCTCTACGACGTGCTGGCCCGGCTCGACGCCGAGGGCTGTGCCCGCTACGTCGTCACCGACGTCAACAAGGACGGCATGCTGGAGGGGCCGAACCTCCAGCTCCTGCGCGAGGTCTGCGCCGCCACCGATCGGCCCGTCGTGGCGTCGGGTGGCATCACCGAGCTGAGCGACCTCGCGGCCCTCCAGTCGCTGGTCGGCGAGGGAGTCGAGGGAGCAATCATCGGCACCGCCCTCTACGAAGGCCGGTTCAGCCTGGAGGACGCGCTGGCGCTGACGCTGCCCGGGGTCTCGTCGTGACCCTCTCGGTCCGGGTGATCCCCTGTCTTGACGTCGACGGCGGCCGCGTCGTCAAGGGCGTCAACTTCACCGAGCTGCGGGACGCGGGTGACCCGGTCGAGCTGGCCCGGCTCTACGACGCCCAGGGCGCCGACGAGCTGACCTTCCTCGACATCTCCGCCTCCCACGAGGGCCGGGCGACCACGATGGAGATGGTCTCGCGGACCGCGGAGGAGGTCTTCATCCCGTTGACGGTGGGCGGGGGCGTCTCCTCGGTCGCCGACGTGGACCGGCTGCTGCGCGCGGGCGCCGACAAGGTCGCCGTGAACACGGCCGCGATCACCCGCCCCGAGCTGGTCGCCGAGATTGCCGACCGGTTCGGCAACCAGGTTCTGGTGCTCTCGGTCGACGCGCGTCGGGCCGCGGCGACGCCCTCCGGCTTCGAGGTGACGACCCACGGCGGCCGCAAGTCCGCGGGCCTCGACGCCCTGGAGTGGGCGATCCGCGCCGCCGAGCTGGGCGCGGGGGAGATCCTGCTCAACGCCATGGACGCCGACGGCACCCAGGACGGCTTCGACCTGGACCTGATCCGGGCGGTCCGTGCCGAGGTCACCATCCCGGTGATCGCCTCGGGCGGGGCGGGCCGCGTCGAGCACTTCGCACCCGCGGTCGAGGCCGGTGCTGACGCCGTGCTGGCGGCCACCGTCTTCCACTTCGGCACCCTGCGGATCGCGGACGTGAAGCAGGCCCTGGCCGCAGCCGGGCACCCGGTCCGCTGAGCGGGGCTCAGTACGGCGTGGTGCTGGCGACCCCGAGGGCGCGCTTCATCACGAACGGCGACGCCTGGTTGCGCAACCAGGGGCGGCCGACCCAGACGTAGCCGTCGACATAGGCCAGCGCATCCAGGCGGACGTCGAGGGGCAGACCCCACTGGGGATTGGCGACGTCGGTGGTCGGCGGGATCCCGAGGGTCACACACCGGTGCTGGGTCAGGTCGCGACAGACCCGGGCGTTGTTGAAGTTGGCACCGCGGTACTTGTAGCCCTTGAACGGCTGGCCGTTGGCGGCCGTGTTGACCACGAAGTGCTTGTCGAGGATGCCGCGCTCGGCGAGGGCGTGCACGATGGCTGTGCCGAACTGGACCTCGGCGCGTGTCGAGTCGTAGTGGGTGGAGGCGAGCGCGAAGCCGCGGGTCACCTCGATTCCGGCGGGCAGCAGGATCTTGAGGGCCTTCTGCGGGTCGGCGCGCAACCAGTCGGCGGCACCGGCGTCGATGTAGACGCTGGTGTTCTCGAGAGCGCTGAAGCGGCGTGCCGCATAGCGGATCAGGTGCGAGGGCAGCTTGGACCCGCCGGGGGCGCACAGCGCGAAGGGGCCGTCCGGCTGCAGGACCAGGGCCACGTGCGTGGCACCGATCGCCGCCGCCGCGTTGCGGATCCAGAGGCGGTAGCTGGCCACGTCCTCCGTGGTCGGCAGTGCGTGGCATGCCTCGCCCTCCCAGGGGTGGACCCGGAAGATCGCCATCTGGGCCAGGGTCTCCGGGTCGCCGCCGGTGGCGTTCTCGAGGTAGCGGGTCAGCTTGTCCGCCACGTCCTCGGGACTGATCCAGCCGCCGAACCACTGGACCTTCGGGCGCAGCGCGATCTTGGCAAGCAGCGACCGCTCCTCACCACTCGAGCGCTGGTAGGCCTCCCAGGAGTGGTCGGCGTTGCCCTGGTAGACCCCCCAGGTGCGTCCGGCGAGCGGGTTGCCGGCGCCGGGGAACACCCCGGACGAGACCGGGTGGGCGCGGTCGGCGGTGGCTGTCGAGGTGTGGGTTGTCGAGAGGGTGACGGTGAGGAGCACGGCCGACACCAGAAGGGTGAGGCCGGTCCGAACTGTCGTCCGCACGACGCCCCGAGGCGTCTGATGCATGCCTCGACGCTACTCCTGAGCGGCCGGCAGGCGCAGCGGAACGACGTACACACGGCGTACGCGAATCAGATGCCGAGGTCGCTGCCCTTCAGCGTGGCGACCCGCTCGGGCGGACCGGTGAAGGCCAGGTCCCGCACCCGGTCGCGTCCGAAGAGCAGGACCGTGATCTCGGACGGCAGGCCCGTCACCACGACGGGGTCAGAGCCACGCCGCAGCACGGCGGTGGCACCGGTGTCGGAACGCCGGATGGTCACCGGCACCCCGGCCGGGCGGACCAGGCCGTGCCCGGCGACCCGGATCGCGGCCCACAGCAGCGACTCGTCGCGGCGCGCCAGCTGCCGGGGGTGCCAGTCCGGCTGGGCCCGGCGCAGGTCCTCGTGGTGGACGTAGAACTCGAGGGTGTTGAGCAGCTGCTCCACCCCGGGCAGGGCGTACGGGGTCAGGCCGGGGTCGCGCAGCTTCTCGACGAGGAGCGCGAAGTCGCGCTCGCCGAGCCGCGCCATGGCCCGGTCGGTCAGGCCGCCGAGGAACGGCACCACGATGCCCGCGGCGCCCAGCGGGTGGTTCTCACGCACCAGGAGATGAGTGACCAGCTGCTTGGCGTCCCAGTCGCCGCACAGGGTCGGGGCGTCCTGCCCGAGCGCCAGGGCGAGGTCGCCCAGTGCGTGGCGTTCGCGGCGGGCCAGCGAGGGGATGCTCATGTTCCGAGCCTAGGCGGGCGCCGGATTCGGAAGCGCTCGGAGGTCCCCATTAGGCTCGTGAGGTGACGGACAACGGGGTGGGGCGAGGCTCGACGACGCGGGACGGCTTCGGCGTCCTGGCCGTGGCGATCCGCCGCGAGCCGTGGATCTTCACCGTCTCCACCCTCGGCAGCGTGCTGTTCGGCGCGCTCACCGTCGCCGACGCCTGGGTGCTCGGCTGGTCGACTGACCACGTCGTCGTCCCGGCCTTCGCCAACGGCGAGATCGGCGACGGTCTCCTGCTCGCGATCCTGGCCCTCTTCCTCGGGGTCGCGCTGCTGCGCGCCGTCGGCATCGTGGCTCGTCGCCTCGGTGCCGGGGTGATGCAGTACCGCATGCAGGCCCACACCCGCCGCGCCGTCACCCGCCAGTACCTCTCCCTGCCGATGTCCTGGCACCAGCAGCACCCGACCGGCCAGCTCCTGTCCAACGCGAACTCCGACGTCGAGGCCGCCTGGGGTCCCATTGCGCCACTGCCGATGGCGGTCGGCACGGTGGCGATGATGGTGATCGCGATCGCCCAGATGTTCGTGGCCGACACCGTCCTGGCCGTCGTGGGGCTGCTGGTCTTCCCCGCGGTCATCGGCGCGAACCTGGGCTACCAGCGGCTCGCGTCTCCGCTGATGACCCGCGCCCAGCAGCTGCGGGCCGAGGTCAGCGAGATCGCCCACGAGTCCTTCGACGGCGCCCTGGTGGTCAAGACCCTGGGTCGCGAGGGCGAGGAGATGGCCCGCTTCGCGGCCAAGGCCACCGAGCTGCGCGACGTCAACGTGCGCGCCGGCCGGGTGCGCGCCGCCTTCGACCCCGCACTCGCCGCGCTGCCGAGCCTGGGGGTCCTGGTCGTGCTCGCGATCGGCGTCAGCCGGGTGCTTGACGGCAGCACCGACGCCGGTGACGTGGTCACGGTCGCCTACCTGCTCACGATCGTCTCCTTCCCGATCCGCTCGATCGGCTGGTTGCTCGGCGAGTTCCCCCGCAGCGTCGTCGGCTTTCGTCGGGTCTCCGCCGTGATCGCCGCGACCGGTGAGATGCGCTACGGCGACCGGGTCGCCGGCGGGGACGGCACCGGCGCGCGCCTCGAGGTTGAGCACCTCGCCTTCGCCTACGACCCGACGCAGCCGGTGCTCGCCGACGTCAGCTTCGGCGTCGAGCCGGGCCGCACGGTGGCGCTGGTCGGGGCGACGGCCTCCGGCAAGAGCACCCTCACGACCTTGCTGACCCGGCTGGTCGACCCCGACGGTGGGCGGATCCTGCTGGACGGGACCGATCTGCGCGACCTGGCCCAAGGTGAGCTGGCCTCCACGGTCTCGATCGTCCCCCAGACCGCATTCCTCTTCGACGACACCCTGCGTGGCAACGTCACGCTGGGCGCCGAGGTGAGCGACGAGCAGGTCTGGGCCGCGCTGCGCGCCGCCCAGGCCGACGGCTTCGTCGCGGCCCTGCCCGAGGGGCTCGACACCCGGTTGGGGGAGCGCGGCACCTCCCTGTCCGGTGGCCAGCGCCAGCGGGTCGCGCTGGCCCGCGCCCTGGTGAGGGGGCCCCGGCTGCTGATCCTCGACGACGCCACCTCGGCGGTCGACCCCGAGGTCGAGGGACGCATTCTCGAGGCGCTGCGCTCCGGGGACATCGACGCGTCGCTCGTCGTGGTCGCCTACCGCAAGGCGACGATCGGCCTGGCCGACGAGGTGGTCCACCTCGAGGACGGCCGGATCGCCGACCGGGGCACCCATGCCGAGCTCCTGGCCCGCAGCCCCGCCTATGCCCGGCTCGTCAACGCCTACGAGCAGCACGCGGAACTCGCCGAGGAGACCCAGTGACGACGCCCAGCGTGGCGCCCACGAGCGGCACCCAGATGGACACCGGCGAGGAGATGGGTGCCTTCGAGACCATCCGCCGGGGCGTCCACTTCTCACCCGAGCTCAGGGAGGGGGTCTGGGGCACGCTCGGGTTCGCGGTCCTCGCCTCCCTCGGGCAGGTGGTCGTCCCGATCGCCGTGCAGCAGACCCTGGACCACGGGCTGGGCGGTCCCGATGGGCCGAACGTCCGGTTCACCGTGCTGATGAGCCTGCTCGCCGCCGCCGCGGTCATGCTGACCAGCATCGCGTCGTACGCCATGACCAGCCGGCTCTTCACCGCCTCCGAACGCGGCCTGGCCACGCTGCGGGTCAAGGCGTTCCGCCACGTCCACGACCTGCCGCTGCTCACCCAGAACACCGAGCGCCGCGGCGCGCTGGTCGCCCGGGTCACCAGCGACGTCGACCAGGTCAGCCAGTTCCTCGTGTTCGGCGGGCTGATCTTCGTCGTGAGCATCGGCCAGATGCTGGTGGCCACCGTGATCATGGTGATCTACAGCTGGCAGCTCGCGATCGTCGTGTGGCTCTGCTTCGCCCCCCTCTTCTTGTCCCTAAGGTTCTTCCAACGCAAGCTCTCCGACGCCTACGGGACCGTGCGCCGCCAGCTCGGCATCCTGCTCTCCGCAATCTCGGAGCCGGTCGTGGGGGCCGCCGTGGTCCGCTCGTACGCCGTCGAGGCCCGCACGCAGCGCCGCATCGACGACGCGATCGAGGCCCACAAGGCCGCCAGCACCCGCGCGCAGGGGTTCACCGCATTCTCGTTCTCGCTGGGCGGGGTCTCCGCCGGGCTCGCCAACGCCGGCGTCCTGATCGTCGGCATCTGGCTGGGCTTCGCCGGCGACATCACCGCAGGCAAGGTGCTGGCCTTTGCCTTCTTGGTGACCCTCTTCGTCGGTCCCGTGCAGATGGGAACCCAGATCCTCACCGACGCCCAGAACGCCATCGCCGGCTGGCGGCGGGTGATCGGCATCCTGGAGACCCCGGCCGACCTGGTCGACCCGGGGCCGGACGGCCAGGTGCTCCCTCGGGGACCGATCGACGTCCGCTTCGAGGCGGTCACCTTCTCCTACCCGACCGGGCCGTCGGTGCTGCGCGACATCACGCTCGACATCGCCGCCGGCACCCGGGTCGCGATCGTGGGGGAGACCGGTTCGGGCAAGTCGACCTTCGCCAAGCTGCTGACCAGGCTGATGGACCCCTCCGAGGGGCGGGTCCTGCTCGATGGTGTCGACGTACGCCGGATCGCCGCGACCTCGCTGCGCCGCGGCGTGGTGCTGGTGCCGCAGGAGGGGTTCCTCTTCGACGACACCCTGGCGGCCAACGTCCGCTACGGCAGGCTCGGGGCCACCGAGGAGGAGATCCTCGCCAGCGCCGACGAGCTCGGCCTCGGCGACTGGGTCGCCGGGCTGCCCGCCGGCCTCGAGACCCGGATGGGGCAGCGCGGCGAGTCGCTCTCCGCCGGGGAGCGCCAGCTGGTCGCGCTGCTGCGCGCCCACCTCGTCGACCCCGACCTGCTGGTCCTGGACGAGGCGACCAGCGCCGTCGACCCGGCCCTCGAGATGCGGATCGCGCGGGCGCTGGAGCGCCTGATGAGCGGGCGGACCTCGGTCACCATCGCCCACCGGCTCTCCACGGCCGAGAACGCCGACGAGGTGGTCGTGGTCGAGCACGGCCGGATCGTCCAGCGTGGTCCGCACCGCGACCTGGTGGCCGTCGAGGGTGTCTATGCCGGGCTGCACTCCTCATGGGTGGCCCAGCAGGGCACCTGACCCCCCCGGGACGTCATCCGGTGGGAGCACCCGCTTGCTCCGTCCGGATGACGTCCCGGGGATACTGAGGGGGTGACTTCTCTCGAACCCGCCATCGCAGCCCGCCTCAAGCGGACGGCCGACGGCCTGGTGCCCGCCGTGGTGCAGCAGCACGACACCGGCGAGGTGCTGATGCTCGGCTGGATGGACGACGAGGCCCTGGCCCGCACGCTCACCACCGGCCGCGCGACGTACTGGAGCCGCTCGCGCCAGGAGTACTGGGCCAAGGGCGACACCTCGGGCCATGTCCAGCGGGTCCGGGAGGTCCGCCTGGACTGCGACGGCGACACCCTGCTGGTGAAGGTGGACCAGACGGGCGCCGCCTGTCACACCGGCGACCGGACCTGCTTCGACGCCGACCCGCTGCTGGCACCCGCCGATGAGTGAGGGGCCCCCGAACCCCGAGACCGGCTCCGGAACCGTCGAGCCGCCCCGTCCGGGTGGTCGAAGCACCTTCGGACCCGTCGTGCTGCTGGGACTCCTCGCTGGAACCCTGACCGCGGTGGCCGGCAACAAGGTCTGGGCCACGGCCGAGGCCGCGCCCACGGCTGACGGCTCCTCGGCCGACTGGTATCTCGGCTTCGGGGGCCCCGTCGACGCCGGTCGGATGCCGGTCACGACCGCGCTCGCACTCGTCGTGCTCGCCGCGTGGGGGGTCGTGCTCGTGACCCGGGGGCGGGTCCGCCGTACGGTGGCCGTCCTGGGTGGCCTGGCCGCGGTCGGCGCGCTGCTCGCCGTGGTCATCGGCTGGTCCACGACCGCCGCGTCGGCCCGCGACGCGCTCACCGGCGCCGGCCCCGGGGTCGTGCAGACCACGCACACCGGCTGGTTCTGGGCGGCGGCGGTCGGTGCCGTCCTGAGCCTGGTGGCAAGCCTGCTCGCCGTGCGTCTGACCCCGCAGTGGCCCGAGATGGGCAGCAGGTACGACGCCCCCGGCAGCGGCACCCTTCCTCCGGCGGTGGCGCTGGAGGACCAGACCAGCATCGATCTGTGGAAGGCCATGGACCAGGGCCACGACCCCACGACCTGACCCCGCTGAATAGACTGTCCCCGCACGTCGTACCCCCGCCCCGAGGAGCCCCCATGTCTGACAACCACGGCAACACCCCCGCAGCCTGGACCGCCGTCGCGGTCGGTCTGCTCGGCTTCGTCGTGGGCGGCGTCGCCCTCATGCTCACCCCGGTCTCCATGGCCATGTTCTGGGTCGGCGTGGCGCTCGGCGTCGGAGCGCTGGTCGTCTTCTTCGTGCTCGCCAAGCTGGGGTTCCACACCTCGGGCCACTGACGGTGGAGCCGTGAGCCTGACCGCGCCTCCGCTCCTGCAGCAGGCCCGCCTCTCGCGGCTCGCCTCGCCGCTGGCGGTCGGGGCGGTCGCGGCGCTCGGCACGCTCGCGTTGCACCTGCGCGACCCGCACGCGTCGGGCTCATGGGGCTACTGCCCGACGGCGCTGGTGGGGTTCAGCTGCCCGTTCTGCGGGAGCCTGCGCGCGGTCAACGACCTGACCCACCTCGACCTGGCCGGCGCGCTGTCGAGCAACCTGCTGCTCGTGGTTGCGGCTCCGGTGGTCGTGGCGCTGTGGGTCCGTCGGCTGCGCGCCCTGTGGCGCTGGGGACCTGGAGTCGAGCCGCTGCGGGTGCCCGGCCTCGTCTGGGCGCTGCTTCTGGGGCTGGTGACGGTCTTCACCGTCGCGCGCAACCTGCCGGTCGGTTCCTGGCTCGCTCCCTGAGCCCGTCGCCAGCCGCTCACCGTCCGGATGAGAGGCTTGCCCCACATCCGTCTCGACCTGTTGGAGGATCCATGTCCGTGCTCGACGACATCGTCGCCGGCGTACGGATCGACCTCGCCGAGCGGGAGGCGATCACCAGCGCCGGTGACCTGCGCGCGGCGCTGGCCGACGTGGATCCGCCGCGCGACCCGATGCCGCACCTGCGCGCCGCCGGCTCGAGCGTGATCGCGGAGGTCAAGCGCCGCAGCCCCAGCAAGGGCGACCTGGCTGACATCCCCGACCCCGCCGAGCTCGCGCGTCAGTACGCCGCCGGGGGCGCCGCCGCGATCAGCGTGCTCACCGAGCGGCGTCGCTTCGGCGGGAGCCTGTCCGACCTGCGCGCGGTGCGGGCCGCGGTCGACACGCCGCTGCTGCGCAAGGACTTCATCGTCACGAGCTATCAGCTTCTCGAGGCGCGCGCGGCCGGTGCCGACCTGGCGCTCCTGATCGTCGCCGCACTGGACGACAACCTGCTCCGCCGGCTGTACGACGAGGCCCGCGAGCTGGGGCTGACCGTGCTGGTCGAGGTCCACGACGAGCCGGAGACCGAACGTGCCGTCGCCCTCGGTGCCGAGCTGATCGGGGTCAACGCCCGCAACCTCAAGACCCTCGCCGTCGACGACACGACCTTTGGACGGCTTGCTCCGCTGGTCCCGGACGACCGGGTGAAGGTGGCGGAGTCCGGGATCCTCGGCCCGGACGACGTGCAGCGATTCGTCAAGGAGGGTGCGCGGGCCGTGCTGGTCGGCGAGGCGCTCGTGAAGGACGGTGCCCCGCGCGACGCGGTGCACGCCATGACCGGACTCAAGGGGAGCTGATGGGTCTCGACACCCGTTTCGACGCGGACGCGCAGGGCTGGTTCGGCGGTCCCGCCGAGGGCTGGGGCGGCCGGTTCATGCCCGAGGCGCTGGTCGCCGCCCTCGACGAGCTGACCGCGGCCTGGCAGGACGCGATGGCCGACGCCTCGTTCCGCGAGGAGTTCGCCACGATCCTGCGCGAGTACGCCGGCTGTCCCAGTCGGCTCTACGAGGCCGAGCGGCTCAGCGCCAAGGTCGGTGCGCGCATCCTGCTCAAGCGCGAAGACCTCAACCACACCGGCGCCCACAAGATCCGCAACGTACTCGGCCAGGCGCTGCTCACCAGGCGGATGGGCAAGACGCGGGTGATCGCCGAGACGGGGGCCGGTCAGCACGGCGTGGCCAGCGCGACCGCCGCCGCCTACTTCGGGCTCGACTGCACCGTCTACATGGGCTCGGTCGACACCCGGCGCCAGGCCCTCAACGTGGCCAGGATGCACCTGCTCGGCGCCAAGGTGGTGCCCGTCGACTCGGGAAGCGCCACTCTCAAGGACGCCATCAATGAGGCGATGCGCGACTGGGTCGCCAGCGTCGACCACACTGCGTACCTCTTCGGCACCGCGGCCGGCCCGCACCCGTTCCCCAGCATGGTCCGCGACTTCACCCGGAGCATCGGCGACGAGGCCCGCCAGCAGTGCCTCGACCAGTACGGTCGCCTGCCCGACGCGATCGCCGCGTGCGTCGGCGGCGGCTCGAACGCGATCGGGCTCTTCACCGCCTTCCTCGAGGACGAGGACGTGGCGATCTACGGCTTCGAGCCCGGTGGCGACGGGGTCGACACTCCGCGCCACGCCGCCACGATCCACGCGGGGGCGCGCGGCGTCCTGCACGGCGCGCGCACCTATGTGCTCCAGGACGAGGACGGCCAGACCATCGAGTCGCACTCGATCTCGGCCGGACTGGACTACCCGGGCGTGGGGCCGCAGCATGCCCACCTGTCGGCGATCGGGAGGGCGACGTACCGCCCCGTCACCGACGCGGAGGCGATGGACGCCATGGCGTTGCTGAGTCGCACCGAGGGGATCATCCCGGCCATCGAGTCTGCCCACGCGATCGCGGGTGCGCTCGAGGTCGCGAAGCAGCTTGCCGCCGAGAAGGGTCCCGACGCGACTGTGCTGATCAACCTCAGCGGACGTGGGGACAAGGACATGGGCACCGCCATCGAGTGGTTCGGACTGGGCGACCCCGACCGGGTCACCGAGTCGGCGCTCGGAGACCCCGACACCGACCCCCGCGCCGAGGGCGAGAGCACCCGATGAGCGTCGCGCGCGCCTTCACCGCGGCCCGGGCCGAGGGCCGAGCCGCGCTCGTCGGCTACCTGCCGGCCGGCTTCCCCGACGTCGTGGGGGGCATCGACGCGCTGCGTGCCATGGTCGACGCCGGCTGCGACGTGATCGAGGTGGGGCTGCCCTACAGCGACCCCGTCATGGACGGCCCCACCATCCAGGCGGCCGCCCAGCAGGCCCTGGAGCGAGGCATCCGCACCAGCGACGTGATGCGCACCGTCGAGGCGGTCGCAGCCACGGGCGTGCCCACGGTCGTGATGACCTACTGGAACCCCGTCGAGCGGTACGGCGTGGAGCACTTCGCCGCCGACCTGGCCCAGGCGGGGGGAGCGGGGCTGATCACTCCCGACCTGACCCCCGACAGCGGTCCCGAGTGGATCGCCGCGGCCGACGCGCACGACCTCGACAAGATCTTCCTGGTCGCACCGTCCTCGACAGACGAACGGATCGCGATGACCACCGCCGCCTGCCGCGGCTTCGTCTACGCCACCGCAGTCATGGGCGTCACCGGCGCCCGCACCACCACCAGCGACCTGGCCGGGCCCCTCGTGGCCCGCACCCGCCGCACCACCGACCTGCCGGTCGGCGTCGGACTCGGGGTCAGCAACGGGGACCAGGCGGCGGAGGTGGCGGCGTACGCCGACGGGGTGATCGTGGGCTCGGCGTTCGTGCGGGCCCTGCTCGACCACCCCGACGACCGGGCCGCCGGGCTGCGAGCCCTCAGCCTGCTCACCGAGGACCTGGCCGCAGGGGTCAGGCGTGCGTAGAGGCCGAGTGCTGTTCGCGGCCCTGGCCGCGCTCGCGCTGCTCGCCGGGTGCGGTGGCCAGTCGAAGACTTCGGGCGATCTGTACGGCAACCGGCTCGACCCGCCGTTCACCGTGGCGGGAATCCCGCTCACGGACACGTCCGGCGAGCCGTTCTCGCTGACCAAGGACACCGACCGGCCGCTCACGCTTGTCTTCTTCGGCTACACCCACTGCCCGGACATCTGCGGGATCGTGATGGCCAACCTCGCCTCGGCGATGACGCGGCTCGACGACCAGGACCGAGCCCGGGTGGACGTCGTCTACGTCACCACGGACCCGGCCCGCGACACCGTCACGGCGCTGCGGAGCTACCTGGACCACGTCGACCCGACCTTCATCGGGCTCACTGGCGACGTGCGCGACATCGCCGCGCTCGGGAAACCGCTGGGTGTCGGCGTCACCCAGGGCAAGAAGCTGCCCTCCGGCGGGTACGACGTCACGCACGGCACCACGATCACCCTGATCGACAGCCACGACGAGGGTCCGGTCTACTGGTCGCAGGAGACCTCCGCCGCCCAGTTCGCCGCCGACATCCACCAGCTGCTCGCCAACGAAAGCTGACCATGAGCCCGACCGTCTTCACCGCCCTGTCGATCCCCAGCCCGTCCTCCGGTGTCTGGTACCTCGGCCCCGTCCCGATCCGGGGCTACGCCCTCGCGATCATCCTGGGCATCGTGGCTGCCATCTGGATCGGCGAGCGGCGGTGGGTGGCCCGGGGCGGACGGGCCGGCGAGATCGCCGACCTCGCCATCTGGGCGGTCCCGTTCGGACTGGTCGGAGGGCGGCTCTACCACGTCATCACGGACAACGACCTCTACTTCGGAGAGGGCAAGAATCCGGTGGCGGCGCTCTACGTCTGGCGCGGAGGGCTCGGCATCTGGGGAGCGATCGCGCTGGGCGCCGTCGGGGTCCTGATCGGCGCGCGGCTCAAGGGGATCAAGCTGCTCCCGGTCCTGGACGCGATGGCTCCCGGAGTCCTGGTCGCCCAGGCGCTCGGGCGTTGGGGCAACTGGTTCAACCAGGAGCTGTTCGGCAAGCCCACGAGCCTGCCCTGGGGTCTCGAGATCGCCCCGGAGAACCGTCCCTCGGGGTACTACCAGTTCTCGACGTTCCAGCCGACGTTCCTCTACGAGTTCGTGTGGAACCTCGCCGCCTTTGCCTTCGTGATCTGGGCCGACCGGCGCTTCCGGCTCGGTCGCGGCCGGGTGATGGCGCTCTACGTGATGGCCTACACCGCCGGCCGAGGCTGGATCGAGATGCTGCGCATCGACGACGTCCAGCTCAAGAACGTTGCGGGACTGCGTCTCAACGTCTGGACCTCGATCGTGCTCTTCCTGGTCGCGCTGGCCTACTTCGTCATCAGCTCGCGGCTGCGTCCCGGCCGGGAGAGCGAGGTCTACTCCGAAAGCCGCGGCCCGGAGCCGGTCGTGGCGTCCGAGCCGGCAGAACCCGCCGGATCCGGGACCGACTGAGCGGACCGCCCGGCGGCCCTGCCGGGGGTCGTCCGCCACTCAGGCACCGCTGCTGACCGCCGGAACTCGGTGGTAGTCTGATCCTTCCGCTAGGGCCAACGCCGTCCCCTGCAAAGCCTCATCCGCATTGCCGATTCTGTCGGCGCGCTCTCGGTTCCCGGGAACGCCTCGGCACAGACGACGACGGGAGAATGCCCGGTGCACCAGCACGCATTCCCGCCGCCCCAAGGGCTCTACGACCCCCGACACGAGCACGATGCTTGTGGCGTGGCGTTCGTCGCGACCCTGACCGGCGTTGCCAGTCACGACATCGTTGCCAAGGCGCTCACCGCCCTGCGCAACCTCGACCACCGCGGAGCCGCGGGTGCCGAACCCAACTCGGGTGACGGCGCCGGCATCCTGATGCAGGTGCCCGACGCGTTCCTGCGCGAGGTCACCCACGAGGCGGGCTTCGAGCTGCCGCCGCAGTCCTCCTACGCCGTGGGTATCGCCTTCCTGCCCGGCGAGGACGACGCGGTCGCCAAGACCCGTCGCCGGATCGAGGAGATCGCCGCAGAGGAGGGCCTCGCCGTCCTCGGGTGGCGCGACGTCCCGATCGACCCCTCCATCCTGGGCTCCACCGCCCTCGGGGTGATGCCGACGTTCAGCCAGCTTTTCGTGGCCGGCGCCGGGTCCCGGGTCGCCGGGATGGCGCTCGAGCGGCTCGCGTTCTGCCTGCGCAAGCGCGCCGAGCACGAGACCGACGTCTACTTCCCCTCGCTGTCCTCGCGAACCCTGGCCTACAAGGGGATGCTGACGACCGACCAGCTCGACAACTTCTTCCCTGACCTCACCGACGAACGCGTCGCCTCGGCGATGGCGGTCGTGCACTCGCGGTTCTCGACGAACACCTTCCCGAGCTGGCCGCTGGCCCACCCGTTCCGGTTCATCGCGCACAACGGCGAGATCAACACGGTGATGGGCAACCGGAACTGGATGCGGGCCCGCGAGGCATTGCTTGACTCCGACCTGATCCCCGGTGATTTGGAGCGGATCTACCCCATCTGCACCCCGGGTGCCTCGGACTCCGCGTCCTTCGACGAGGTCCTCGAGCTGCTGCACATGGGCGGGCGCTCGTTGCCGCACTCCGTGCTGATGATGATCCCCGAGGCGTGGGAGAACCACGCCGAGATGGATGAGAAGCGGCGCGCCTTCTACGCCTTCCACTCCGCGATGATGGAGCCCTGGGACGGCCCTGCGTGTGTCGTGTTCACCGACGGCTCCCAGATCGGCGCTGTCCTGGACCGCAACGGCCTGCGACCGTCCCGCTACTGGGTCACCGAGGACGGCCTGGTCGTCCTGGCCTCCGAGGTCGGCGTCCTGGACCTCGACCCGGCCACGATCGTGCGCAAGGGACGGCTCCAGCCCGGACGGATGTTCCTGGTCGACACCGACGAGCACCGCATCATCGAGGACGAGGAGGTCAAGGCCGGCCTCGCCAGCGAGCACCCGTACGACGAGTGGCTGCACGCCGGGCTGATCCATCTCGACGACATCCCCGAGCGTGAGCACATCGTGCACACCCACGCCTCGGTCACGCGCCGCCAGCAGATCTTCGGCTACACCGAGGAGGAGCTGCGCGTCCTGCTCACCCCGATGGCCAACACCGGCGGCGAGCCGCTGGGCTCGATGGGCACCGACACCCCGGTCGCGGCGCTCTCGCAGAAGCCGCGGCAGCTCTTCGACTACTTCAGCCAGCTGTTCGCCCAGGTCACCAACCCGCCGCTCGACGCGATCCGCGAGGAGCTCGTCACCTCACTGAACGGCACCATCGGCCCGGAGTCCAACCTGCTCGACCCGACGCCCGCGTCGTGTCGTCAGGTCGTGCTGCCGTTCCCGGTCATCTCCAACGACGACCTGGCCAAGATCCGGCACATCAACCGTGACGGCGACATGCCCGGCTTCATCACCCACGTCTCCCGGGGTCTGTACGACGTCGAGGGCGGCGGGCAGGCCCTGGCGGCCCGGCTAGACGAGATCTGCGCCGAGGTGTCCGCGGCGATCGCGGACGGTGCCCGGGTCATCGTGCTCTCCGACCGGCACTCCACTGCCGAGCTCGCGCCGATCCCGTCGCTGCTGCTCACCGGGGCCGTCCACCACCACCTGGTGCGCGAGAAGACCCGCACCCAGGTGGGTCTCCTGCTCGAGGCCGGTGACGTCCGCGAGGTCCACCACGTGGCGCTGCTGGTCGGCTACGGCGCGGCCGCGGTCAACCCCTACCTCGCGATGGAGTCGGTCGAGGACCTCGCCCGTGAGGGCCACTACGTCAAGACCGACCCCGAGAAGGCGGTCGCCAACCTGGTCAAGGCGCTCGGCAAGGGCGTCTTGAAGGTGATGTCCAAGATGGGCGTGTCGACCGTGGCGTCCTACACCGGTGCGCAGATCTTCGAGGCGCTCGGCCTCTCGCAGGCGGTCGTCGACAGGTACTTCACCGGCACCACCTCCAAGCTGGGCGGCATCGAGCTGGACACGATCGCCGAGGAGGTCGCCCGGCGCCACGCCAGGGCGTACCCCCGCGGCGGCATCGCGCCCGCGCACCGCGAGCTCGAGATCGGTGGTGAGTACCAGTGGCGCCGCGAGGGCGAGCCGCACCTGTTCGACCCCGAGACCGTCTTCCGGCTGCAGCACGCCACGCGGTCGGGTCGCTACGACGTCTTCAAGCAGTACACCTCGCGGGTCAACGAGCAGTCCGAGCGGCTGATGACGCTGCGCGGGATGTTCCGCTTCAAGAACGCGGAGGAGTCCGGGCGCGCCCCGATCGACATCGACGAGGTCGAGCCCGTCTCCGAGATCGTCAAGAGGTTCTCGACCGGCGCGATGTCCTACGGCTCGATCAGCAAGGAGGCGCACGAGACCCTCGCGATCGCGATGAACCGGCTGGGCGCCAAGTCCAACACCGGGGAGGGCGGCGAGGACGCCGAGCGCCTCTACGACCCCGAACGCCGCAGCTCGATCAAGCAGGTGGCATCGGGACGCTTCGGTGTCACCTCGGAGTACCTCACCAACTCCGACGACATCCAGATCAAGATGGCCCAGGGCGCCAAGCCCGGCGAGGGTGGCCAGCTCCCGGGCAACAAGGTCTACCCGTGGGTCGCCAAGACCCGGTACTCCACGCCCGGGGTCGGCCTGATCAGCCCGCCGCCGCACCACGACATCTACTCGATTGAGGATCTCGCCCAGCTGATCCACGACCTGAAGAACGCCAACCCGAGCGCCCGTGTGCACGTGAAGCTGGTCTCCGAGGTCGGCGTAGGGACGGTCGCGACAGGGGTCTCCAAGGCCCACGCCGACGTGGTGCTGATCTCCGGTCACGACGGTGGGACGGGTGCCGCCCCGCTGACCTCGCTCAAGCACGCCGGTGGACCCTGGGAGCTCGGCCTCGCCGAGACCCAGCAGACGCTGCTGCTCAACGGCTTGCGCGACCGGATCGTGGTCCAGACCGACGGCCAGCTCAAGACCGGCCGGGACGTCATCGTGGCCGCGCTCCTGGGTGCCGAGGAGTACGGCTTCGCATCGGCCCCGCTGGTCGTCTCCGGCTGCATCATGATGCGGGTCTGCCACCTCGACACCTGCCCGGTCGGCGTCGCGACCCAGAACCCGGTCCTGCGGGAGCGCTACTCCGGCAAGGCCGAGTACGTCGTGAACTTCTTCGAGTACATCGCCGAGGAGGTCCGCGAGCTCCTCGCGGAGCTGGGCTTCCGCACGCTGAACGAGGCGATCGGCCAGGTGGAGACCCTCGACGTCGACCACGCGATCGGCCACTGGAAGACCGGCGGGCTCGACCTGACGCCGATCCTGCACAAGCCCGAGCTGCCGGAGGGTGCGGCCCTGCGGAACACCACGACGCAGGACCACGGCCTGGACAAGGCCCTCGACGTCACCGACCTGGTGCCGCTTGCTCGGGCCGCGCTCGAGTCGGGGGAGCGGGTGCGCGGCCAGGTCGCGATCCGCAACGTCAACCGCACCGTCGGGACGATCCTCGGCCACGAGGTCACCAAGAAGTACGGCGGCGAGGGGCTGCCCGACGGGACGATCGACCTCACGTTCCTCGGCTCCGCGGGCCAGTCCTTCGGTGCCTTCGTGCCCCGCGGCATCACGCTGCGGCTCGAGGGCGACGCCAACGACTACGTCGGCAAGGGCCTCTCGGGTGGCCGGATCGTGGTCCGCCCCGACCGGACGGCAACCTTCCGGGCCGACGAGCAGATCATCGCCGGAAACGTGATCGCCTACGGCGCCACCTCGGGTGACATCTTCATCCGTGGGGGTGTGGGGGAGCGGTTCTGCGTGCGCAACTCCGGGGCCCGTGCGGTCACCGAGGGTGCCGGGGACCACGCCTGCGAGTACATGACCGGTGGCCGGGTTGCCATCCTCGGCAAGACGGGGCGCAACATCGCCGCCGGCATGTCCGGGGGAGTCGCCTGGGTGCTGGACCTCAAGCAGGGCCGGGTCAACCGCGAGCTGGTTGAGCTGGGTCCGGTCACGGACGAGGCCGCGGTCGAACTCGAGCGGATGGTCCGCGAGCACCTCGAGGAGACCGGCTCCACCGTCGCCGAGGAGCTTCTGGCGGACTGGGAGACGTCGCTGACCCGCTTCACCGAGATCATGCCCACCGACTACCGCCTCTCGCTCGAGGCCAGGGCGAAGGCCGAGGCTGACGGGCTGGACGAGAACGAGACCGCCCACGCGATGATGGAGGCGCTCCATGGCTGACCAGCTCGCGTGTCCACGACACGGTCGGCGCACGGTCGCCGCCGCGACGATGATGGAGGACTCAGTCAATGGCTGACCCCAAGGGATTCCTCAAGCACGGCCGTGAGGTCGCCGCCCGGCGACCGGTCGAGGAGCGGGTGCAGGACTGGGACGAGGTCTACCCAGGCGGAATGGGCCGAGCCCTGCTCCCGATCATTTCCGAGCAGGCCGGACGCTGCATGGACTGCGGCATCCCGTTCTGCCACCAGGGCTGCCCGCTCGGCAACATCATTCCCGAGTGGAACGACCTGGTCTGGCGCGACGACTGGGAGGGCGCCATCGAGCGCCTGCACGCGACCAACAACTTTCCCGAGTTCACCGGTCGCCTGTGCCCCGCACCCTGTGAGACCGCCTGCGTGCTCGGCATCAACCAGGACCCGGTCACGATCAAGAACGTCGAGGTCTCGATCATCGACCGCGCCTGGGAGTCGGGCAACGTGGCCCCGCAGCCGCCGGAGTGGCTCTCGGGCAAGACCGTCGCCGTCATCGGCTCGGGCCCGGCCGGGCTCGCCGCCGCCCAGCAGCTCACCCGCGCCGGGCACACCGTCGCGGTCTACGAGCGCGCCGACAAGATCGGCGGCCTGCTGCGCTACGGCATCCCCGAGTTCAAGATGGAGAAGAAGCACGTCGACCGGCGTGTGGAGCAGATGAAGCGCGAAGGCACGGTCTTCCGGGCCGGGGTCCAGGTCGGCGACGAGCTGACCGGTGACCGGCTGCGCGAGCGGTACGACGCCGTGGTGCTCGCCATGGGGTCCACGGTCGCCCGCGACCTGCCCGTGACCGGGCGCGAGCTCGGCGGCATCCACCAGGCGATGGAGTTCCTCCCGCAGGCCAACCGGGTCGCGCTGGGGGAGACCGTCGACGACCAGATCCGTGCCGACGGCAAGCACGTCGTGATCATCGGCGGCGGCGACACCGGTGCCGACTGCCTCGGTACGTCGACCCGCCAGGGCGCGGCGTCGATCACGCAGCTCGAGATCATGCCCGAGCCGCCGCAGTCGCGGCCCGACGGTCAGCCGTGGCCGACGTACCCGATGACGTTCCGCGTCTCCTCGGCCCACGAGGAGGCCGGCGAGCGCGTCTACGCGGTCTCGACCCAGGAGTTCCTCGGTGACGAGGCCGGCAACGTGCGGGCCCTGCGTCTCGTCGAGGTCGTCCTCGAGGGCGGCAAGCTCAGCGAGGTCGCGGGCACCGAGCGTGAGATCCCGGCGCAGCTGGTGCTCTTCGCCATGGGGTTCGTCGGTCCCGAGAAGCCCGGCATCGTCGAGCAGCTCGGCGTCGCTCTCGACGATCGAGGCAACGTGGCCCGTGACAACGCCTACATGACCTCGGTCTCCGGGGTCTTCTCCGCCGGCGACTGCGGTCGTGGGCAGTCCCTCATCGTCTGGGCGATCGCCGAGGGGCGCGCTGCCGCGGCCGCAGTCGATGAGTACCTGACCGGTTCGACGACCCTGCCCAGCCCGATCCTGCCGACCGCCAGGCCGCTCACCGCCTGAGGGCTCGCCTCGAGGCGCTCGGGTGTCGTCGGTCGGGGTCGGGCCTCGTTAGAACGATCCAAACCGCGCTACGATGACGCCGTGCGAAGAGCAAAGATCGTGTGCACCCTGGGCCCTGCTACCAGCTCGGAGCGGAGGATCCGCGAGCTCGTCTATGCCGGGATGGATGTCGCCCGGCTCAACATGAGCCACGGCACC
>JBKJLD010000066.1:0-14470 GCA_046597165.1 Nocardioides sp. | reverse complement strand
GCTCGATGGCGCGCAGATCATGCCGTACTACTTCTACATGTGCGACATGATCCCGTACTCCGAGCACTGGCGGGTCTCGGTCGCCGACGCCCAGCGGCTGCAGCACCACATCATGGGCTACCTGCCGGGCTTCGCGGCGCCTCGCATCGTGTGCGACGTCCCCTTCGTCGGCAAGCGCTGGGTCCACCAGCTCGCCGAGTACGACACCGTGCGCGGCATCTCCGGCTGGACGAAGAACTACCGCACGTCCATCGAGGCCGACGACACCGACGCCCTGACCAAGACCTACCAGTACTACGACCCGATCCACACCCTGCCGGCCGAGGGACAGGCCTGGTGGGCCGAGCACGGCAACCTCGACGAGTCGGCTCTCAAGGCCGCCGAGATGGCCGAGGCCTCGCGCCGGATGGCCGCGCTCCAGGCCTACTGAGTCCCGACGGGGCGGTTCTCGTAGGGCGTCGAGAGCACGATCGTGGTCCGGGTGGAGACATTGGCGGCCGCCCGGATCCGGGCCAGGAGGTCCTCGAGGTCCACGGGGGTGGAGACCCGGACCTTGAGGATGTAGGAAGCGTCGCCCGCGACCGACCAGCAGGACTCGATCTCGCGGATCTCGCGCAGTCGCTCGGGAGAGTCGTCGGGCTGCCCGGGATCCATCGGCCGGATCGACACGAAGGCGGTGAGGGCCAGCCCCAGCTGTTCGTGGTCGATGCTGGCGCCGTACCCCTGGATCAGCCCACGTCCCTCCAGTCGCTTGACCCGCTGGTGGACAGCCGACGTGGACAGGCCGGTCGCCTTGCCGAGATCGGTGAAGGACATCCTGCCGTCGCTGGCGAGCAGCTCCAGGATCTTGCGGTCGATGCCTTCGGGCTCGGGCTGGGTCACACGCTCAGACTAGCGCCCGCAGCGTGGCAGGATGCCGCTCGTGAACAGCCCCGTCTCCAGCCCCCCGCCCGATGACCGGCCGGGTCGCCTCATGCTTCTCGACACGGCGTCGATGTACTTCCGCGCCTTCTACGGGGTGCCGGAGTACGCCGCGCCGGACGGGACTCCCGTCAACGCCGTGCGGGGGCTCCTGGACTTCATCTCCCGCCTCGTCGCCGACTACCGGCCCACGCACCTGGTCTGCTGCTGGGACAACGACTGGCGCCCCCAGTGGCGCGTCGACCTGATCCCGACCTACAAGGCGCACCGCGTGGTCGAGGAGCTCCCCACGGCGCCCGATGTGGAGGAGATCCCCGATCCCCTGCAGGTCCAGGTCCCGATCATCCGCGACCTGCTCGAGGCCTGGGGCATCTGCGTGGTCGGCGCGGACGGCTACGAGGCGGACGACGTCATCGGCACCCTCGCGACCGGCGCCGGCCGGCCCGTCGACATCGTCACCGGAGACCGGGACCTCTTCCAGCTGGTCGACGACGCGGCGGACGTCCGGGTGCTCTACATCGCCCGAGGAGTGGGCAACCACGAGCGCGTGACCAACGACTGGGTGCGCGCGAAGTACGACGTGGACGCTCGCCAGTACGCCGACTTCGCCACCCTGCGCGGAGATGCCTCGGACGGGCTGCCCGGGGTCAGCGGAGTCGGGGAGAAGACCGCCGCTACCCTGCTCAACCGGTTTGACGACGTGCCCGGCATCCTGGCGGCCGCCCAGGACCCGGCCTCCGACCTGGCGCCCGGCCCCCGGGCCAAGATCAAGGGGGCGGTCGACTACCTGGCGGTGGCCCCGACCGTGGTGGCCGTGGCCCGCGGCCTCGATCTCGGCACACCGTCCACCGCACTTCCGTCCGTCCCGGTCGACCCCGACCGGGTGGCGGGGTTGGCCGAGCAGTGGGGGCTGACGAGTCCGGTGGAACGGCTCCTCGCAGTGCTCTCCCGACCCTGACCCGCCGGCCCGTACGGTGGAGCCATGAGTCGAATCGCTGTCGTCGGGGGCCACGGAAGTGTGGCCCGTCACCTGCACCCCCTGCTCGTCGACGCCGGGCACACGCCGGTGGCGCTGGTGCGCAAGGAGGACTATCGCGCCGAGCTCGAAGAGCTGGGAGCCGAGGTCCGACTCCTCGACCTCGAGCGCGATGACGTCTCGGCCTACGCCACCGCCTTCGCCGGCTGCGACGCGGTGGTCTTCGCCGCCGGTGGTGGCGCCGACGGGGACATCGAGCGCAAGCGGACCGTCGATCTCGAGGGCTCCCTGAAGTCGATCGAGGCATCCGGCCGCGCGGGGAGCGCCCGCTTCGTACAGGTCTCGGCCATCGGCGTGGACGACCCGCTGCCCGACGACACCTCCCCGGTCTGGCGCGCCTACGTCGAGGCGAAACGCGACGCGGACGCGACACTGCGCGACAGCGACCTGGCGTGGACGATCCTGCGTCCCGGACGGCTCACCGACGAAGCGGCCACGGGCCGGGTCGCGCTCGGCCCTGACGTGTCGCGCGGCGACGTCACCCGCGCCGACGTGGCCGCAGTCATCGCGGGGGTGCTCGACCTCGACGAGTCGGTCGGCGCGCAGTGGAGCCTGGTCGGCGGAGAGACTCCCCTGGCCGATGCCCTGCAGGCGCTGAAGCAGTAGCGGTGACAGGGGCTCAGATGGTGTCCTGGATTGTCAGTTCCGAACGGATCACTCGGCGAGTGCCGAGTACGCCACCACACCGCGACGCAGGAGACGTACGACGTCGCGCGCCGTGGCCCGCAGTGGGGTGTCGCCGGCGGCGTCGGCCACCTGTCCGGCGAGATCAAGCAGCTGCTTCATCCAGCGCACGAAGTCCCCGGCCGCCAGCTCGCTGGCGCTGAGGACGTCGTCGAGATCGTCTCCCTCCGCCCAGCGGTAGGCGATCCACGCGAACCCGAGGTCGGGCTGGCGCAGGAAGTCGAGCTTGTTCTGTCGTTCGAGGGCGTCGAGCTCCGCCCACAGCCGCACCATCTCGGCCACGGTCTCCTTGACCGCACCGCCCGGCAGCCGAGGCGAGCTCGCGTCGTCGGGTCGGCGCGCCTCGAAGACGAGCACGGAGAGGACTGCGGCCAGCTCGGAGGGGGTCAGGTCGTCCCACAGGCCGTGCCGCAGCGATTCGGCCGCGACCAGGTCCATGTCGGAGTAGATCCGCTGGAGGTGCCGACCCCTGGCGGTCACGGTGTCCCCGTCGAGGTACTCGAGCGCGGTGAGGACGTCACACACCCGGTCGAACTGGCGGGCCACGGTGTTGGTGCGCTGCTCGACGCGACGCTTGAGAGTCTTGGCGTCTCGGTCCAGCTTGAACCAGCGATCCGCCCAGCGGGCGTGCTCCTCCCGCTCGGGGCAGTCGTGGCAGGGGTGTGCCTTCAGCTCCACGCGGAGACGGGTGATCTGCTCCTCTGTGGCGTCCGTGCGCGCCGGTCCGCGAGACCCCTCCCCGCCCCCGGTCGGCGGCGGAGTCAGGTTGTGCGTGCGGCTGCGCAGCGCGGAGGCCAGATCGCGCCGCATCTGCGGGTTGCGGCCGCTGAAGTTCTTGGGGACCTTCAACCGGGTCACGGCCGCCACCGGGACCGGGAAGTCGATCATGGCCAGCCGTCGGGCCTGCCGGTCTGCGGTGAGGACGTACGGGCGCGGCCCCTCCTCGGAGAAGCCGGGGTCGATCACCACGGCGAACCCGGCGAACTTGCCGGTCGGCACCTGGATCACGTCGCCGGGCCTCAGCTCGGCCAGCGAGGCCAGCGCCTCGGCCCGCCGGTCGGTGCGGCGCTCACGTGCCGCGCCCTTCTCCACCTCGCCGATCCGGCGACGCAGCGCGGCGTACGCCATGAAGTCTCCGAGATGGCAGGTCGCGGCCTCGGCATAGCCGTCGAGGGCGTCCTGGCTCTTCAGCAGCTGGCGGGCCAGCCCGACAACCGCCTTGTCTGCCTGGAACTGGGCAAAGGACTGCTCCAGCAGCTCGCGGGAGCGTTCGCGCCCGAACTGGTGGACCAGGTTGACCGCCATGTTGTACGACGGGCGGAACGACGAGCGCAACGGGTAGGTGCGGGTGGAAGCGAGACCGGCCACCTCCCCCGGGTTCATCCCTGGCTGCCACAGGACCACCCCGTGGCCCTCGACGTCGAGCCCCCGGCGCCCGGCCCGACCGGTGAGCTGGGTGTACTCCCCCGGCGTGATGTCGGCGTGGGCCTCGCCGTTCCACTTGCTGAGCTTCTCGATGACCACCGTCCGGGCGGGCATGTTGATGCCCAGCGCCAGGGTCTCGGTGGCGAAGACGACCTTGCACAGTCCCCGGACGTAGAGCTCCTCCACGCACTGCTTGAATGCCGGCAGCATCCCGGCGTGATGGGCGGCCACGCCACGGGTGAGCCCGTCGAGGAAGTCGTGGTAGCCGAGCACGTGCAGGTCGTCCTCCGGCAGGTGGCGGCAGCTCTGCTCGACGAACGCGAAGATCTCGTCGCGTTCCTCGGGTGAGGTCAGGCGGGCGCCGGCGCTGAGGCACTGGGTGACCGCCGCGTCGCAGCCGACCCGGCTGAAGATGAAGACGATCGCCGGGAGCAGCCCTTCGCGGTCGAGCCGGTCGATCACGTCGAAGCGGCTGGGGATCCACACCCGTCGGCCGTTGCCGACCTGCTTGGCGCCGCTCTGGCTCCGCCCGCCGGTGGCCGAACGGCCGCGCGGCGAGCGGCGGTCCTTCATCCGGCTGCTGGCCCAGTCGTCGCGCGCGATCTTCTGCAGCTCGTTGTTGACCGGGGCACCCTCCTTGACGAAGCCCGCGGCCGCGTCCACGTCGGAGGACGCGAAGAGGTCGAGCAGCCGTTTGCCGACCATGACGTGCTGGTAGAGCGGCACCGGCCGCTTCTCCTCCACGATCGTGGTCGTGTCGCCACGCACGGTGGCCAGCCACTCGCCGAACTCCTCGGCGTTGGACACCGTTGCTGACAGGGAGACCAGGGCGACCGACTCGGGCAGGTGGATGATGACCTCCTCCCAGACCGCTCCTCGGGCCCGGTCGGCCAGGTAGTGCACCTCGTCCATCACCACGAAGCCGAGGCCCAACAATGTCCGGGACCCGGCGTACAGCATGTTGCGCAGCACCTCGGTCGTCATCACCACGATGGGCGCCTCGCCGTTGATCACGTTGTCGCCGGTGAGCAGCCCGACCTGCTCGGCGCCGTAGCGCGCGACCAGGTCGTGGAACTTCTGGTTGGACAGGGCCTTGATCGGGGTCGTGTAGAAGCACTTGCGGCCGGTCTCCAGGGCCAGGTGCACCGCGAACTCGCCCACGATCGTCTTGCCCGACCCGGTCGGTGCGGCCACGAGGACCCCCCGGCCCTCCTCGATCTCGCGGCAGGCACGCAGCTGGAAGTCGTCGAGCGGGAAGGAGTAGAGGCCCTCGAAGGCGCGGAGGACCGGGTGCCGCCGGCCCTGGCGGAAGTCGGCGTAGCGCTCCGCGGGAGAAAGGTCGTCCGCCGTGGTCATGCGTGGGGCCTCATGTGTCCACCCTATGCAGCGGGGCTAGGCCAGGACCGTCAACGCCCCGGGAGCACACTCGATCGTCAAGGGAAGCGGCCCGAAGCGCTCCCCGTCGGCGTACGACACGATGCCGGGCGCCGCGACGGTGACCGATCGGACCCGGTGGTGCTCGTACTGCGGATGCGTGGTGTGCGTGCCCTTGAAGAGCTTGGGATAGGTCTTGACCAGGCCCAGCTTGCTCATCGGCTTGATGATGACCACATCGAGCAGGCCGTCGTCGAGCAGCGCTCCCTCGGTGATCCGCAGCCCCCCACCGAAGGAGGGCCCGTTCCCGACCGCCACCAGCATCGCGTCGAGGCGGTGGGAGACCCCGTCCAGCTCCAGGGTGTACGGCAACGGCTCAAAGGTGCGCAGCTCGGCCAGCGTGGCCAGGTTGTAGCGCATCTGCCCCTTGGGCCAGGTCATCGCGTTGGCGCGCTCGTTGACGATCGCGTCGAAGCCCGCCGCGAGGACGGTGACGTAGTACTTCGAGCCGCAGCGTGCCAGGTCGATGGTGCGGGTGCGCCCGGCGATCACCCGGTCGGCCGCCGCCAGTGGATCCTTGCGCGGAAGGTCGAAGTAGCGGGCCACGTCGTTGCCTGTCCCTGCGGGAATGATCCCGAGCGGCACGGCCGTCTCGGCGACCGCCTGCGCGCCCAGGTGCGCCATCCCGTCCCCGCCGACGACCACCAGGGCCTCGACGCCGTCGTCGACGCACTGCCGGGCCAGGTCGAGGGCCTCGTCGACGTCGCGCCCCTCGAGGTTGCGCACCACCAGGCCGGCGTCGCGCAGCCGGCCGAGGACCGCGTCACGGGCGCGGGCGCCCTTGCCCTTGCCGGACGTCGGGTTGGTCAGGAGAGCGATCTCGCGCGCGTTGCCGGCCACGGCCCGAGACTAGGGCACAACCCCGTCCCGCGAGCGCGTTCAGCGAGAGCTGTGTGGCTGCTGGGTCCCGATCCGCAACCGGGCGGAGTAGCGGTCCGGCGACGCGCCCACGGCCTTCGCCAGGCGGCTCAGGGCGTCGAGCGCCAGGTCGGCGGTGAAGGCGGTGCCGGGCAGCGCCAGGGTGAGCCGGTCCTCGCGGCGCACGAGCAGGATCTGGCCGTGCCGCCAGGCCTGGTGGGCGTGCAGCCGGCACTCGTCGTCGGCGACGGGTGACGGGTAGGCCTCGTCGACGGCCAGGAGGTCGCACGCGAGCGCGTCGTCCGCACCACCGGGGCGGTCGGCCGCGAGCCGGCCAGTGACGTGGAAGCCGGTCCGCAGTCCTACGTCCGGCGTCCAGACGACCTCGGCCTCCCCCAGCCAGTCGGGCAGGTCGAAGGGGTCGACGCCGCTCAGGGGGACACTCACAGCGGCGAGAGCTCGTCGTCGGCCCACTGGTCGGTGCTCTCGGCACCCCGTCGGGGCGCCCGGTCGACCGTGCGCGCGATGACCTCGGCGAGCAGGAAGAGCCCCAACATCGGGATGGCCAGCATCAGCATCGAGAAGGGGTCGGTGGACGGCGTCGCGACGGCGGCGAAGATGAAGGTGCCGATGACGATCCACGGCCGGTAGTGGCCGATCTGCTTGCCCGAGACGACCCCCGCCAGGTTCAGCATGATGACGAAGAGCGGGATCTCGAAGGAGATGCCGAAGACCAGGAGCATCCGGGTCAGGAAGCTGAAGTACTCCCCGAACTCCACCAGGTTCTCCAGCGACGCCGGCGTGAACCCGATCAGCACCTCGAGTCCCTTGGGCAGCACGTAGTAGCCCATCGCCACGCCCGCGAAGAACAGCGGTCCCGCGACCGCCGCGAAGACCCTCGACCACTTGCGCTCACTAGGGTGCAGCCCCGGGACGATGAAGGCCCAGATCTGGTAGAGCCAGTAGGGGCTGGATGCCACGACAGCGGCCACCCCGCAGAGCTTCAGCTGGAGCAGGAGCGGCCCGGTCGCACCGGCGACGTACGCCGTGGTCTGGGTGGAGGTGCCCAGCTGGGTACGGGCGTGGTTGTAGGGGTCCAGGACCAGTTGGAGCAGGTCGTTGTAGAAGAAGAGGGAGATCGAGAAGGCGATCACCAGGAAGAGCGCAGCCTTGATCAGCCGGGCCCGCAGCTCGCGCAGGTGGTCGGAGAGCGCCATGCGACCGTCGGCACCCACGGGGTGCTGTGGGGTCCCGCGCAACAGGCGCGCGACACCGCCGATGGAGATGCCCACAGTCGCTGCCGGTCAGGCAGTCGTGTCGGGGCGCTGCTCGCGCTCACGCTCGAGGCGATCGCGGTCGGCGTCGAGCTGCGCCTGGCGGGCCTCGAGCTCGCGCTGCTCCGGCGTCATGACGGACGTGTCGTCGTCATCCATCAGGCCCTTGGTCTCGGCCTTGAAGATCCGCAGCGCGCGACCGCTCCCGCGGGCGAGATCGGGCAGCTTGGACGCACCGAAGAGCAGAACGATGACAGCAAGAATGATGAGGAGCTCGGTCGTGCCGAGTCCTGCGATGAGCGGGGTCATGTGCGTCCTCACGTGATGATCAGTGGCGGGTTCATCCTACGCCGGGGGTGCATAGAGTCGGAGGGTGTCCCGGGCTGCGGCAAGGAACGTCTCGGTGAACTCGGGGGGTGAGACCACCCGGGCGTGCGGGGCGAGGCGGAGCAGAAGGCGTTGCAGCCACCGCTCGTCCGCCACCAGGAGGTCGACGTCGAGACTGCCGTCTCGGTGCGGGCGGACCGCCTCGACGGGGTAGTACTCGACGACCCATCGGGCCGGCGCAGCCAGTCGCAGCGTGACCAGGGTGGTGTCGCTCGACCGGGCGAAGATCCCGTCCCCGAGGTCGCGGGGCGCCTCGGCGGGGGTCTCGACCGGTGTCTCGAGCACGGCGGCCTCGTGGATCCGGTCGAGCCGGAAGAGCCGTGGCGCCTCGGCGCTGTGGCACCAGGCGTCGAGGTAGGCGAACCCGTGAGCCGTCACGACGCCACGAGGGTCCACGGTCCGCTCGGACTCCTCGTCGCGGGAGGGCACGAAGTAGGTCAGACGCACCTGACGCCCGCGGTCGGTGGCGTCCTGGAGAGTACGGCGCAGCCCGGACTCGTCGCGGACGACCGGCTCGTCGCCCGGGTCGATGCGAGGCGCAGCAGAACCCTCTGCGGCCGCGGCCTCCAGCTTGGCCAGGGCCCGGTCCACGATCTCGCGGGTCTCGTCGCGGGCTCCGTTGCGCAGGGCCCGCAGGGCGACGATGATCGCGGTCGCTTCGGTGGGCGAGAGCCGCAACGGCCGGGCGAGGTAGTCGGCGTTGGAGACGCGGATGACGCCGTCGGCGTCCTCGCCCTCGAGCGCGTCCAGGTCGACGTCGATCAGGTCGTCGGGATACCCACCGGGCAGGCCGCACATGAGCAGGACCTTGAGGTCCTTGACCAGCTGCTCCGCAGGGACACCGAGTGCCGTGGCCGCGTCCTCGAGGCGGACCTGTCCGTGGGCGTGCAGGAACGGCACCAGCGTGAGCAGTCGGGCGACCTGGTCCTTGGCGCCGTTGGGCGCTGGGCGGGCGGCGCTCACGAGGCCTCCCCCACGGCTCTGGTGAGCCGGTCGACCACGGCCTCGCGCAGTGCCGCGGGCTCCTGGACCAGGACGTCTGCTCCGTAGCCGAGCAGCTCGTCGGCCATTCCGACCCCGCCCCTGGTCACGGTTACCCGGTCCCAGGCAGTGCGGTTGTCAGGACCTGCGACGTCATTCTCGACACTCTCCGCGTTGCGACGCAGCGCATGGCCCGCCCCCCGACGCACCAGTACTACTGCCTGCTCCGTCGAGGGCGCGGGGGCCAGCCGGTGCGTGGTGGCGCGGACGTCGGTGCCGGCCGGGACGTCGTACGACGCGGGCTCACCGACCTTGCGCGCCTCGCCCTCCACCCGCGAGAGCCGGAAGACCCGCTCGTCGCCGCGGTCGGTGTCGTAGCCGACGGCGTACCAGCGCCCGGAGTAGCGCACGACCCCCCACGGCTCCAGGTGGCGGGTGGTCGTGGCCCCCTGGCCGGAGCGGCGGTACTCGAACTCCACCGGCTGCCGCTCCTGGGTGGCCTCCCAGAACACGTCGAAGGACGGCTCGTCGGCGCTCAGCCGGGGCTCGGCGATGTCGAGCGCGGACACGTCGAGAGGCACTCCCAGCGCGGTCAGCTTGCGGACCGCCTCGGTCGTGGCCTCAGCCAGCCGTGCGTGCTCCCAGACCTTGGTGGCGAGCCCGATCACCGCGGCCTCGTCGGCTGCCAGGTTGATCTCCGGCAGCGCGAACTCGTCGGGACGGATCCGGTAGCCGGGCTCGTCGTTGAAGAATGGGTCCAGGCTGCCCACCTCGATCGGGACCCCGAGGCTGCGCAGCTCCTCCTTGTCGCGCTCGAACATCTTCTCGAAGGCGTCCGTGCTGGAGTCGGGGTAGAGAATGGCTCGGATGCGGTCCTTGGAGACGTAACTGCGCTGCACGAGCAGCATGATGAGCAGGTTGAGCAACCGCTCGGTCTTGCGCATGTTCATCCGGGCCTCCTCTCCCCTACTGGTCCGTCGCCTTCGCTGCGGTCACTTGGCCTTGAGGATGTCCACCACGAAGTAGAGCGTGCTGTTGGCGGGGATGTTGGTCTGCGCCTGGGCGCCGTAGCCGAGGTCCGGCGGGATCTGGAGCAGCACCCGGGTGCCGACCGTGAGTCCGGAGAGCCCGAGGGTCCAGCCCTTCACGACCTGGCTGAGGGAGAACGGCACCGGCTTCTTTGAGTAGCTCTCGTCGAACGGCTTCTTCGCGCCGTAGACCTGACCGAGGTAGTTGGCCGTCACGGTCATGTCCGCGGTGACGGTCGGGCCCTTGCCCTCGCGGAGCACGCTGCGCAGCAGGTTGCCGGTGGGCTTGGGCGCGGACAGGCCCGTGAAGTCCAGGGCGACAGGGCCGTTCTTGCCGGTGACCAGGCCGGGCAGCCGCGCGCTGGGCACGTCGACCGGCTTCGGGGGCGTGTAGGTGCTGATCAGGTCGATGACGATCAGGACCGCGTCCTTGTTGCCGATCTTGAGGCCCGGGTTGCCGGAGGGCCCGAAGGCCTTGTCGGCGGGGGTGGTGACGGCCACCCGCGAGCCCAGGGTGTGTCCCAGGATGGCGTCGGCGAAGACGGGGCTGAGCTTGTCGTCGACCGTGACCGTCTCGGGCTGGTTCTGGTCGTAGGTGCTGAACGCCTTCGTCTGGGTGAAGCCGTTGCCGATCCAGATGTGGGTCACGACCTGGTCGCCGGACTTGATCTCGGCACCGTCGCCGGTCTCCAGCGTCTTCGTCTCCTGCTTGGCCGAGGTCATCTCGGACTTCCAGGTCACCTCCGGCTCCGTGCCGGGCTTGCCGGCGATGGTGACCGCAGCCAGACCCTCGGCGGACGTGGGGTCGGAGGACGACTTGTCCCCGCACGAGGTGAGGCCTGCCCCCACGAGCAGGAGCGGCAGGAGGACGAGAGGGAGGCGACGAAGTCGTCGGGACACGGAGTTCACCTTTGCAGAGTTCGCAGAACGGTTCGGGAGCACAGCCCGGTCACCCTATCCGGCGTTGCTGAGCGCAGTGTCACATGCCGTCAATGAGGCGCTGCACGCGCTCGTCGTGCGCCCGGAACGGGTCCTTGCACAAGACGGTGCGCTGAGCCTGGTCGTTGAGCTTGAGGTGCACCCAGTCGACGGTGAAGTCACGGCGGCGCTCCTGGGCCTTGCGGATGAACTCGCCGCGCAGCCGGGCGCGGGTGGTCTGCGGAGGGACCGACTTGGCCTCGAAGATCTTCAGGTCGGTGGTGACCCGCGCGACGGCGCCCTTCTTCTCCAGCAGGTAGTAGAGACCGCGGCCCCGGTGGATGTCGTGGTAGGCGAGGTCGAGCTGGGCGATGCGCGGGTGCCCGAGCGGCAGTCCGTGCTTGGCGCGGTAGCGCTCGATCAGCTTCCACTTGATGACCCAGTCGATCTCGCGGTCGACCAGCCCCAGGTCGTCGGACTCGACGGCCTTGAGCCCCCGCTCCCACAGGTCCAGGGCCTGCTCGATGATCGGCGTACTGATCTGGCGGCGGTCGACGAAGTCGCGGGCCTTGGCGAGGTACTCGCCCTGGATGTCGAGCGCGCTGGCCTCGCGGCCGTTGGCGAGGCGGACCTTGCGGCGCCCGGTCATGTCATGGGAGATCTCGCGGATCGCGCGGATGGGATTCTCCATGGTGAGGTCGCGCATCACCACGCCCTCCTCGATCATCCGCAGGACGAGGTCGCAGCTGGCGACCTTGAGCATCGTGGTCGTCTCGCTCATGTTGGAGTCCCCGACGATGACGTGCAGTCGGCGGTACTTCTCGGCGTCGGCATGCGGCTCGTCGCGGGTGTTGATGATCGGGCGGCTGCGGGTCGTGGCGCTGGAGACCCCCTCCCAGATGTGCTCGGCGCGCTGGGAGACCGAGTAGCCGGCGCCGCGGGGTGTCTGGGTGATCTTTCCGGCCCCGACGATGATCTGGCGGGTCACCAGGAACGGGATCAGGATGTCGGCCAGGCGGGAGAACTCCCCGGCGCGACCGACGAGGTAGTTCTCGTGGCAACCGTAGGAGTTGCCGGCGGAGTCGGTGTTGTTCTTGAACAGGTAGATCTCGCCCTGGATGCCCTCGTCGTGCAGGCGCTGCTCGGCGTCGAGGAGCAACCCCTCGAGGACCCGCTCCCCCGCCTTGTCGTGGGTGACCAGCTCGCCGATGTCGTCGCACTCGGGCGTGGCGTACTCGGGGTGGCTGCCGACGTCGAGGTAGAGCCGGGCCCCGTTGCGTAGGAAGACGTTGCTGCTACGGCCCCACGAGACCACCTTGCGGAAGAGATAGCGCGCGACCTCGTCGGGGCTCAGCCGCCGCTGCCCCTTGAACGTGCACGTGACGCCGTACTCGTTCTCGATCCCGAAGATCCGTCGGTCCACGACCTCAGCGTACGGCCCGGGGTGTCGAACCGTCCGCGACTCGGCGGGTGGGTCTTGCCGTTTGGTCCCCGAGCGCCGGGATTCAGGCACTCGGGGTGCAGGCGAGATCAGTGCTCCGGCAGGAAGAAGGCCCAGGCTTGGTTGGACATCTCCCCAGCCGCGAACCGAACAATCCGATCCTGCGCGTGGATGACGTACACACTCACGTCGTGACGTTGCGACGGGTAGAACGGGTGGGCGACCACGATCCGCTCCGACTGTGACACCCACTCGAACTGCCAGGGGTTGAGCCCGTCCAGGTCGATCTCCTCGCCGTCCCAGCACATGCCGACCGATCGCCAGCCAGGGGTGACGGACTGCAGCTCGGCCATGCAACGAGCCTAGACGAGCGCCTGGCAAACCCGCGCTGGTGTGCACTATGCGACTTCGACCGTGCGAGCATCCGGTCGTGAGAATCCTGCGCTCAGAGTTCAGTCGATGGCTACTCCTCAGCCTGGCAGTCGTCGCGTTCGGCGTGCTCAGCATCCTGCGCGTGCCGAGCACCGACGCCTCGACCGTTGGTGACATCGCAGGCTACGGATTCCGGATGGATGGCAAGGAGTGCTATCTCACCGTCACCTACACCGTGCGCGGCGAAGCGTTCCGCTTCCAGTCCTCTCACGAACAGCGGTGGTGCGACTACCAGCCGCTGTACCGCCGCCACGGCTCTGTGGTCGTCTACTACGACTCAGCAAACCCGGAGACTGCAACACTCACCCCGCGTGGGGCGGCCCCGACGGCTGCCGTGACCATCGGCCTGGTCGGGGTCGCTGCTTGTTGCTTCTACCGAATTCGAGGTCCACGGCAACGAAGTGGACCGGAGCAGTCCACACCACTCAGCGCAGACGCAACCCTCGGATAGCCCTCTTACTCTGGCGACCATGGGCCCAGGACTCTGGAGGAATCGTGCCGACAACTCGACGAGGCCCGAGGTTTTCCGTTGGGTGCTGCGCAACCGGGCGCTCGCGCTTCATGGCCCCGCGGCCGCGACACTCATCGACAACGTGCCGCCGCCGGTCCGGGGTACCTGCGCTGTGGGTGGGGTCAACCGCACGAGGTGCTCACCCGCTGTCGGCTGTTGTTCACGGCCACCCGAGCCGAGGTGACGGGGAAGTCAGAAGCGGCCCGATGGAGCAAGAGCATCGTCCCCGACGAGTGGCATGACCTCATCGACCGCGCCATAGCCGACCGGCCGAACCCGACCCAGCGCGCTCATCAGCTGGTGGATCCAGTGCTTGCGGAACGCACTTGGGAGTTCGTCGAGTTCATGACCCCGCTCATCGTCCGAGCACCCTGCGCGGATTGAACCCACCAACGCGGATCGGGAAAGCGGCGATGCTGTGCCCCCTCGGACGGCGGTGGGCGCGCGCGGGCAGCGTCGATCACCCGGCGGGCTGCCGGGTGATCGATGCTGCTGGTGCTCAGGAGTGGGTGTTCAGTTGGGGTGCAGGGTGATGGTGCCGTGTTGGGTCACGACGTAGCTGCGGCCGTGGGGGCCGGTCCAGCGATAGGTGCCGTCGGGTTCCCGGCGGTATCGCCACCTGCCGGCGGTCTTGGCCCGGTGATGTCGTCGACACAAGGGCGCGAGATTCTCTGCGCGGGTTTGGTCGGGTGGACCGTGCTCGTCGTAGGGGTCGATGTGGTCGAGGTCGCAGCCCCGGGCATCACGGGTGCAGCCCGGGAAGACACAGTGTCGATCGCGCAGGATCACCAGCTCGCGCAGCCAGGGCGGCGGGTCGTGGGCATCGACCGCATCGCAGCGTCCCAGGTCGAGGACCGGGCGGATGCTGACGCGGGAGTGGCCGACCCACTCGTGGAGCTTCGCCAACGTCGCCGGCCCGAGGCGTTCGACCTCACCCACCCCACCACCACAAGCACCGGTTCCGTCGGGGTCCAGGGCGTTCAAAGCTAACAGGTCCGCGAGAGAAGCGTGCAGGTAGAAGATCGTCCGAGCGGGACTCTTCGGCCGCCCGGTCGGCGCAGCGGGCGCGGTCGAGGTGTCGCCGTCGCCGGTGAAGGTGAGGAGGTCGAGGGTGGCCTGCCGGTCGGCGATCACCCCGAG
>JBKJLD010000063.1:0-15319 GCA_046597165.1 Nocardioides sp. | reverse complement strand
CGCCAACATGGAGGAGCGCGGCGCCTCGGCCGTCGAGTACGGCCTGCTCATCGCCGGCATCGCCGCCCTCATCGTGGTCGTCGTCTTCGCCTTCGGCGGCAACATCAAGAACATCTTTGACAACACCTGCAAGGCGGTCGGCAACGGCGTCACCACCGGCGGAAGTTGCTGACCCATTCGCCGCACAGTGACGGCGGTCGCGGGCAGTGGGGGCCCCCGACCGCCGTCACTTTCGTTCCGCGATGGCGATCCTGACCAGCGTGGTCGGGTGGCTGCCGAACCAGAGCTGCGACCAGGCCGGCGGGCTCGGGTCCGCGAACGAGCGCAGGGCCAGCTCGCGTTGCATCGCGACGAAGGCGCCCGGGTCATCAGTCGCCCGCAGGGCGTCGACGTCGGCCCGGGTCTCGATCTGTCGGCTGATGGCGTTCTCCACCGGGCTGGCCGCCAGTGAACCCAGGGCGAACAGCGCCATCAGCAGCGGCACCAGCGCCGGGTCCGCGATGGCGGCACTCCGGCGGCGCCCCGAACCGCCGACCAGCAGTCCGAGCAGCCCCACGCCAGCAAGCGCACCAGCCGCGCCGAGCAGCGAGCCGGCGAGCACGTCCCCGTGGCGGGCATGCGCCAGCTCGTGCGCCACCACGGAGAGCGCCTGGTCCCGTGGCAGGTCCTCGACGAGGGTGTCGTAGACGACGACCCGGCGAGTGCTGCCGAAACCGGAGACGTAGGCGTTGAGGGTCGTCGTACGCCGCGAGGCGTCGGCGACCAGCACGTCACGCACCGGCACGTGCTCACGCGCGGCCAGCTGCAGGATCCCGGTGCGCAGGGGGCCATCGGGCAGGGGCGTGAACGAGTTGAAGAGCGGTTCCACCACCACCGGGTAGGCGAACGATCCGACGAGCACCAGGGCACCCAGCACCGCACCGGCCACCACCGGCCAGGCTCGGCGCCAGTGCCGTGCACAGCCGATCACGACCAGCAGACCCAGCGAAGTCGTCACGATCGTGACGAGCTCCCCCAACGCCTGATCCGCGGCGAACCCCGGCCACGACTGATGACTGAGCCCCCGTTCCAGCACCTCTCGGCGCAGCAGGACGGCAAACGGCAGCGTGATCAGCCGGCGGACCAGCTCGACTGCCGTCACCGCCAGCACCACCCGGACCCACCAGGGACCCGGCATCCGCCCGGCCAGCCGGCGACCGACCGGGGTGAACCCCAGAAGGGAGAGCACGGCAAGCGAGACGACCAGTGAGCTCCAGCTCCACACCCGCGCCCACCTGGAGAACTCCTCGGCGCGGCTGATCTCGTCTGCGGTGAACACCGACCCCGGCGCCACCGGTGCAGGGACGCCACCCGGTACCGGGTGCCATGGCACCAGCCAGAGGGCGAGCGCCACGAAGGCGGCGCCTCCGACCGTGAGGACGATCAGGGAACTGCGTGTGGAGCCGGCTGCCTCGCGGTGGGTCACGACGCCAACTGTGCCAGCCGCAGGCGCCAGTCTCGGACCAGCTCGCGCTCGCCGATGCCGGCGCTCTGCCGCAGCGCGGCCGCCACCGGTCGCCCCGCCTCGACGAGGCGGTAGAGCCGGACCAGTGCCGCCTCGCCACCCCGCTCTGCAACCACCCGGCAGGCGAGCCAGGCCGCTTCGTAGGCCGCCCCGAGGTGCGGGGTAGCCGTGTCGAACTCGGTCGCGCCCGGAAGCGCGCGCGGCAGCCCGTCGCGTCGCACCTGCTTGATGACCTGACCCGCCGTGGTCGACAACGGCAGGTGGACGTCTCGCAGCGCGACGTAGTCTGCGAACCCCTCGAGCAGCCAGAGCGGCATGGTGCTGAGTGCCGCGTGGGTGGCGACATGGACCGTCTCGTGGCTCATCACGACCTGGGCGCCCTGGGGCAGCAGGCCCCCGAAGACCTCGGGATTGACGAAGACGTGCACGGGGGCGTCGGGGGCCAGCGAGCCGTCGACCGTGGTCGTGACGGCGGCGATGGCGGCGTACTCCCCCGGCTCGGCGTCGAGGGCCTGGTCGAGCCCGCTCGCCGAGCCCGGGACCTCCACGACCAGACGAGGGTGCCAGCGGGGCAGCACGCGGCGTACGACGGGGATCGCCGCGACGGCGCGGCGGGCGTAGCCGTCCGCCTGGGCCGGGGTGCCCGACACCAGGACCAGAGTGGTGGCGTTCCGGCGCACCTGCACGGGTCCGGCGAGCCAGACCGGGGTCCGACGGTCACCTCCCCCGATGGAGGTCAGCGCAACCCGGTCGTTGCCGGCGACGAACCGGAAGAGGATCTCCGCGTGAGCCGGCGCCGGGTCGAAGCGGGCGAACGCCCAGGTCGCGTCGACGGCGGCCACCCAGCTGCCGTCCGACGACACGGCGCCCTGCTCGTCGACATAGCGCAGGGTGAAGTCGCGAACCCTCAACGCACGCGCGTTGCGCACCACAGCCGCGAGGAGGTTCGCGCTGCGTTCGTCCCCGGTGGGGGCGAGCGCCCGGGCCGCGGCCTCGTCGTCGTCGGTGACCGCCCGCTCGAAGATCTGCAGGGCCTCGGTGGCCAAGGCGGGTTGGGCGCTCTCTGAGGAGCTGTGGGGAGGCCGCGCGGAGTAGGGCTCGGACGCCAGCTGCGCACGGGCGAGCAGTCCGACCACCAGGAGGAGGAACAGCGAAAGGCCGGCCACCCACCAACGTGGACGGCCGGCCTTCGTGGTCGAGGCGTCAGCCAGGACGGACCGCACCGACGTAGGGCATGGAGTACAGGCTGGCAGTCGTGACACCGGAACCTGGGTTGGCGGCGTGCACGATCATGCCGTTGCCGATGTACATGCCGACGTGGCTGATCGGGCTGTAGTAGAAGACCAGATCCCCCGGCTGCAGGTCGCTGGCAGCGATATGGGGACCCGAGTTGTACTGCGCGCTCGAGGAGTGGGGCAGAGCCACGCCCGCCTGCGCCCAGGCCATCATCGTGAGCCCGGAGCAGTCGAACGCGTTCGGTCCGGCGGCGCCGTAGACGTAGGCGTCACCGACCTGGGCCATGGCGTAGCTGACGGCGGCGGCTGCCCGCCCGGAGACGGAGACGTCCGGCGTCCGCGTGGAGCCACGCGACAGGATCGCGGCGCGTTCGTCGGCCTTCAGCTTGCCCAGCAGCGACTGGGCCTCGGCCAGCTTGTCGTCGATCGTCTTCTTCTCGGTGGCCAGCTCCTGCGTGGTGTCCGCGATCTCGGCCGAGCGCTTCTCGGTCGCGTCGCGTCGGATCTGCAGGGCCTTGAGCTCGGTGCTGTAGTCGTCGAACATCTGGGACTGCAGGTCATTGAAGGCCGACATGGTCGACAGCTGCGAGAGGAAGGAGCTGGGGTCCTCGGAGACGACGACCTGGCCGACGGCCGACAGGCCCTCGCCCTGGTACTGCCGCACGATGGAGTCCTGGACCTGCGCCTGCACGATCGAGAGCTTGTCGTCCTGGCGGGCCTGGTCGGACTTGAGCGCGGCCAGGTCGCGGTTCAGCTCGGTGAGCTTGAGCTTGGCCTCGTTGAACCGCTCCGAGGCCTGCTCGGCCTCGTGGTAGAGCCGGTCGACCCGGCTCTGCACGTCTTGGATGTCGGGGGTCGCCTGCGCGGGCGTCGACGGAACCAGCCCGACGGCAACCGCGAGCGCGAGGCCCGAGATGGTGGTGATGAGTCGCTTCCGACCGTTGAGCACGAGCGGGCGGTCTCCCTTACGTGTCGTACGCCTGCCGGGTGAGCTGACGGATTCGGGCACGACCTGCCCTACGCCCGCTCCTCATCGACACGTCGTGTCGATGCCTTGCGGGAGATTCACCCCAGATGAGTTGGTTCCCCGGCTCCCGGACCGCCATGGCGGTCCAGAATTCAGCGCGGCACCCGCGCGGACCTTGGTTGGTCCACTCCCACGGGCACCTGAGCGGCTCAGCCTAGTGGGGCATCTCGTGCTGGCCAAACTTTCGGCCAAGATGTTGCCAGGTGTTTCTGGCCACGCGCGGATTTCCTGGAAGTCCTGGCCTCCCCCGTCCCACCAACCCCTTGCGCCACAGTCAGGCGGACTCGACGTGCCGCGCAGGCAGGGACTGGACCAGACGGAGCGGCGGCACCAGTCCGCCCTCGGCCAGGACTTCGAGCGCTCGACGCTCGTCGTCGTCGAAGGTCAGCTCGGGCGGCGGCCCCAGCAGCACGGTCACCACGCAGTCGTGGCAGGCCAGTCCGCGCACCACGCACGTGTCACAGTCGATTCGTGTTGTCATGACCCGGACGCTCCCAGTGTCCACCGACAGTCCGGCCCGGGGCCCGGCTCACCGGCGTGTCGAAGCCGTCAGCCCGGCCGGTTCAGCAGTGCGACGAGCACGGCCGCCCCGACCGGGCGTGCCCCGTCCCGGACCACGTGGTCGACCAGGGCCTGGTCGCTGGTGACGACGACCAGGACGCGCCCCTCGGGCTCGGCCGCCACGAGGTCGCGGATGACGTCGTCGGCAATCACGCCTTCGGGGCTGAAGAGCACCTTCACGCCGCGCGGCACGGGGACGACCGGTCGGGTCGAGGAGGACGCGGCGTCGAAGACCACCGTCGTCTCGATGCCGGTGCGAGCCACCAACGGCGCCAGCGCACCCAGCAACCGGATCCGCTGCGCCTCGAGCGACGACGTCGGCCAGGCCGTCATGCTGACGTTGTAGCCGTCGACGATCAGCCGGGCCCGCGGCATTGCGAGGTACTGCTCGAGCAGCGCCGGTCCGGCGTCTCCCCGCGCACCCCGAGGTGCGGCGGATGCCCTGGCCCCGGTCTCCTCGACGTCGGCCTCGACCCGATCGCCGGGCGCCCCCGTCACGGGTGGCAGGGCGAGCTCTCGACGCAGGCCCGCAGCCGCCTCGATCACGGTGTCGAGCAGGAGCCGCGCCCGGACGGTCGCCTCCTCGCGGCCAGCGCGGACGGCCCGGCGGTCGGCCGTGCGGTCGGCCGTCGCGGCGCTCTCACCCTGGGCGACCTGGGCCCGCAGGCGCCGCAGCTCCTTGTCCTGGGCCGAGGCGAGCGTCTCGGCCCGGAGCCGGGACTCCCGGGCCGCCTGCTCCCACTGCTCGCCAGAGGCCCTGGCCTCACGCTCCCGCGTCCGCGACTCCCCGAGCTTGCGGCGCAAGGCGATGTTCTCCGACTTCAGCTCGTCGAGCTGGCTGCGGTGCTCGGCCTTCAGGTCGCGCAGCGACTGCTCGGCGGCGGTCAGACGCTCACGCACCCGCTCGAGCTGATCGCTCGTCGGGTGCGGCGCACTGGGCCGCTCGGCGAGCCGACGCACGCCGTCCGCAACGGCGTCCTCCCAGCCCTCGGGACGCGCCAGCCACACGAGAGCCGTCCGGCCGGCGATGTCCTGCTCGTCGACCACTCGGGACCCCAGCTGCGTCGCGACCCGCTCCCGGAACGTGTCGTCAGCTGCCAGCGCCTCCCGGATCGCTGTCCCGCCCAGCCGGGACCGGCGGGCCGGCGCGAACGCCGCCACCCTGCGCAGCGCCGGGGGCAGCCGGACCACGTCCGGAAGCACCTCCGCGGTCAGGGCGACGACGCGGCCTGCCAGGGAGTCCGGCAGCTCGCCGAGATGGCTCGGTGCAGGGTCGGTCACGGTGGCTCCGTCGTCAGCCGGAGGCCGGGTCGGAGGCCACCGGGGCGTCGTGGCGGGAGACGACCTCGATCGCGTCGGTGCGTCCGCACCAGCGACAGGTGACGGCCTCGACCGTCTCGTCCTCGACGACGGTCTCCTCCACCCGGCGTTCACCCGCGAGGTCGAAGTGCCAGTACTCGCTCGTGCGCCGCGTGCGTCGTACGTCGAACCGGGTGAGGTTGCCGCAGCCCGAGCAGCGCCAGCGGTGTGCCGCATCGGGCATCTGGGGACTCACGGGGCTCCAATCGGTGACGGGCTCGGTCAGTGTCTGGCCAACGGGCTGGTCCGGTGCGAGCCTAGTCGGCTGGTCGGGAGCGGCCGGCCCGCGCGCCGTCCCGCGATTGTCGGTGGCCCCGCCTAGCGTCGAGCCCATGAGCAGTGCCGTTCAGGATGCGCCGTCCCGCTGGGAGTCGCAACGCAGTTTCGACGAGCTGGGGCGACCGCTGCGCGACGTGACGTTCACCGTCGTCGACCTGGAGACCACCGGCGGCTCGGCCTCCGGCGGCTCGATGATCACCGAGATCGGCGCAGTCCGGGTCCGTGGCGGCGAGGTGCTCGGTGAGTTCCAGACCCTGGTCAACCCGCACACCGAGATCCCCGCGTTCATCGCCGTCCTGACCGGCATCAGCAACTCGATGGTTGCGGATGCCCCGGCGATCGACTCGGCGCTGCCGGCATTCCTCGAGTTCGCCGCGGGCACCGTGCTGGTCGCCCACAACGCCCCCTTCGACGTCGGCTTCCTCAAGCACTTCGCCGAGCGGCAGGGTCGGGCCTGGCCCAGGTTCGAGGTGCTCGACACCGCCCGCCTCGCGCGCCGGGTGATCACCCGCGACGACGCACCCAACTGCAAGCTGTCGTCCCTGGCCCGCCTCTTCGGCGCGACCACGACGCCCAACCACCGCGCCCTCGCCGACGCGCGTGCCACCGTCGATGTGCTGCACGGACTGATGGAGCGGCTCGGCGGGCTGGGGGTGCACACCCTGGAGGAGCTCCAGACCTTCTCGTCCCGGGTGAGCACCGCTCAGCGCAGGAAGCGACACCTCGCGGAGGGGTTGCCGCACGCGCCCGGCGTCTACCTCTTCCGCGACGAGCAGTCCCGCGTGCTCTACGTCGGCACCTCGCGCGACCTGCGCACCCGCGTGCGCTCCTACTTCACCGCCTCCGAGACCCGCTCCCGGATGGGCGAGATGGTGGGGCTGGCGGCCTCCGTCACGGCCGTCGAGTGCGCCACCCCCCTCGAGGCCGAGGTGCGCGAGCTGCGCCTGATCGCCCAGCACGAGCCGCGCTACAACCGACGCTCGCGCCGCCCCACCAAGGTGCACTTCGTCAAGCTGACCCACGAGGTCTGGCCGCGGCTGTCCCTCGTGCGACGGGTGCTCGACGACGACGCCGACTACCTCGGCCCCTTCTCGTCCCGGAAGACCGCCGAGACGTGCCTCTCGGCCCTCCACGAGACCTTCCCGGTCCGTCAGTGCAGTGACCGGATGGGGGCGCAGCCGAACCGCGCCGCCTGCGTCCTGGCCGAGATGGGGCGCTGCCTGGCGCCGTGCGACGGCAGCGCCGACCCCACGACGTACGCCGCCGTGGTGCGCGAGCTGCGCGACGCCCTGCTGCGCCGACCGGACGAGGTGGTCGACGCGATCAACCTGCGGATGGCGGCGCTGGCGGCGGAGGAACGCTTCGAGGAGGCCGGCGTGCACCGGGACCGGCTCGCCGCGTTCGTCCGTGCCGCCGCCCGCACCCAACGACTCTCGGCGCTCTCCGGGTGCCCCGAGATCGTCGCCGCGCGCCGCGAGGACGACGGCCGCTGGGCGGTCCACGTGGTCCGCTTCGGCCGGCTGGCCGCGGCAGGCACCATCCCGCCGGGGATGGACGCGCACCAGTTCGTGGCCGAGCTCCGTTCCGGTGCCGAGACGGTCGCGGGGGCCCCCGGACCGGTGCCCTGCGCCACAGCCGAGGAGTCCGAGAAGGTGCTCCGGTGGCTCGAGTCCCCCGGCATCCGACTGGTCGAGGTGGACGGCGAGTGGACCTGTCCCGTGGCCGGCGCCACCCGCCATCTGGCCCTGCACGATGCCGTCAACCAGTCCCGCCTCTCCCTGGTTGCCTTCGACGACCGGCGCGACCTCGCGCCATTGGCGCGTCCGGTTCGTTAGGGTTCGCCCATGATCACCGCCATCGTCTTCGTCAAGGCCGACGTCGCCAGCATCCCCGAGGTGGCCGAGTCGATCGCCGCCATCGAGGGTGTCAGCGAGGTCTACTCCGTCACCGGACAGATCGACCTGATCGCCCTGGTCCGGGTGCGAGACCACGACGACGTCGCGGCAGTCGTCGCCGACCAGCTCAACAAGGTCGCCGGCGTCACCTCCACCGAGACCCACATCGCCTTCCGGGCCTACTCGAAGCACGACCTCGAGTCCGCCTTCTCACTCGGCCTGGACTGAGTCGTGGCCTGGCTCGACCGGCACTGGCTGGACCTGGTCGGCTGGGGCGGCAGCGCGCTGCTGGTCTTCTCCCTGCTCCAGGCCAGGGTTCTGCGGTTCCGCACCCTGAACCTGGTTGCCTGCCTGATCCTGCTCGTCTTCAACGCGCTGCTGAGCATCTGGCCGATGGTCGGCATGAACCTCGTGCTCGCGATCATCAACGTCTGGTTCATCGTCAAACTGCTCGGGGAACGCCATGACGAGGTCGCCTTCGAGGTGCTCGAGGTGAATCCGGCCGACGAGTACCTCCGCCACGTGCTGCGACTGCACGGAGCCGACATCGCGCGGTTCCAGCCGGACTTCGTGTGGGACCCGACCGACGAGCGGGGGCACGCCTTCATCGTCATCCGGGGCGACGAGACCGTGGGCGCCGTCCTGTTGCGGGCGGACGGCGAGACCGCGCGGATCCAGCTCGACTACGTGACCCCCCGCTACCGCGACTTCTCACCCGGCGAGTTCGTGTGGCGGCGCAGCGGGCTCCTGCGCGAGCACGGGTTCACCCGGGTCGTGACCCCGCCGCGGATGGTCAGCGCCTACTACGACCGCCTGGGGTTCCGCCGCGACGGGGACTCCTATGTCCTCGCCCTCTAGCGACCGGCCGGAATCGGCGCCCTCCCCGACCTTGGCCGACTCGGTGGTCCGGACCGCGGCCCCCCTCGGTCTGCTGGGCTTGCTGTTCGCGGCGGTCGTTGCCTACGCCAGCGTCCCGCTCACCAACTTCGACACCTTCTTCCACCTCCGCTTCGGTCATGAGTTCCTGAGCGGGTGGTCGCTCTTGCACCCAGGGACCATCAGCACCTTCGCCACCCGCCGCTGGGTGCCGACCCAGTGGGCCAGCGAAGCGGTGATGGCTGCCTTCGAGAACTGGTTTGGGCTCGGAGGCGTGGCCTGGCTCGAAGGAGCCACGATGCTGGTCTATGCCGTCGCGCTCTTCTGGACCTGCCGCCGCTACGTCCCGGCCGTGGCCGCGGTGCCCCTCACTGCCCTCGCGGTCGTGGCGTCGGGGAGCGGACTCTCGGCGCGACCCCAGCTGGTCAGCTACGTGCTGATCGTCGTCACGGCAGCGGCCTGGCTCTCGACGATCGAGGACGGCCGCGCCCGCTGGTGGCTGGTGCCGATGACCTGGCTCTGGGTCGGCCTGCACGGGATGTGGCCGATCGGGATCGCCATCGGACTCGTGGTCGCGGCCGGCTGCCTCTTCGACGCGGGTGCGGGCTGGCGCACGCGGCGCCGCCTCCTGCTGGTCCCGGCCGCCAGCCTGGTGGTGGCGGCCCTGACCCCCGTCGGCCCGGCGATCTACCCGGCGGTGCTGCTCGTGGGCTCCCGGGCGCACTACTTCTCGGAGTGGGCTCCGCCGAACTTCACCACCCCGTTCCCGCTCGTCGTCGCGGCGCTCGTGGCGGCCACCCTCGCGCTCCGGCTGCGGCGCAACCAGGGGACCCTCGCGGTCGACGCGCTGTTCTTCCTCACGTGCGCCTGCACCCTGTACTCGGAGCGGACCATCCCCGTCGCGGCCGCCGTGATCGCACCCCTGCTCGCCAGGGAGCTGGGCGCGATCCTGCCCGCGTGGAACCCGGCCAGCCGCTCGGAGCGAACCGTGGTCTGGGCAGGCGCCGTCGCCGCCGCCACCGCTCTCGCAGCGGTCGTCTCGCTCGGCCCGGGCGTGAACCCAGCAGTGCCGACCTGGCTGGACCCGGAGCTGGGGAGCCTGCCGACCGGCACCGTCGTCCTCTCGGAGATGGGCGTCGGCGGCTACCTGGCGTGGAAGTACCCCCAGCTCGACCTGGTCCAGCACGGGTACGCCGACACCTTCACCTCGAGCGAGCTGGACCGCTACCGCAAGATGGAGGAGCTCCGACCCGGCTGGGACCGGCTCGTCGTGGCGACCGGGGCGCACCTGGCCCTGCTCCCGCCGGACTCGAGGCTCGGCTACTCCCTCGAGCACCTCCAGGGCTGGCGCGTCGTGCGGACCGCGCCCGACATCGAGCTGCTCGCGGCGCCGTAGCCGCGTCGCCTAGCCTGCCGAGGCGGCGACCCAGCGCTCGAGCGTCGCACGCGCAGCCCCGGAGTCGATCGCGGTGCGCGCCCTCTCGATCCCGGCGGCGAGGGCGAGGTCGAGCGGATCACCGGTGGCGTCATAGACCGCCAGGGCCGCGCCTGCGTTGAGCACCACGGCGTCGCGGACGGCGCCCTGCTCACCCTCGAGCAGGCGGAGCACCACCGCGGCGTTGTGGGCCGCGTCGCCACCGCGAAGCGCCTCGACGGACGAGAGCTCGATTCCGAAGTTCCGCGGGTCGATCGTGGCGGTGTCGACGACGCCGTCTCGAACGGCCCACAGCGACGAGGTGGTCGTCGTCGTGATCTCGTCGAGACCGTCGTCGCCGCGAAAGACCCAGGCCTCCAACCCGCGGCGGGCAAAGACTCCCGCCATCACCGGCGCCAGCCGCAGGTCCGCGCAGCCGATTGCCTGTGCGGCCGGCCGGGTGGGGTTGGTCAGCGGTCCCAGCAGGTTGAAGGTCGTGGCGATGCCCAGCTCGCGTCGGGGCACCGCCGCATGGCGCATGGCGGGGTGGAACGCGGCCGAGAAGCAGAAGGTGATGCCTGCCTCCCCCGCCACGGCGGCCACCCGCTCGGCGGAGAGGTCCAACCGGATGCCGAGAGCCTCCAGCACGTCGGCGGAGCCGGACTGCGAGGAGGCGGACCGGTTGCCGTGCTTGACGACCAGTGCACCGGCCCCGGCCGCGACGATGGCGGCCATCGTCGAGATGTTGACCGACATCGACCGGTCACCACCCGTGCCGACCACGTCGAGAAGGCGGCCGGGTACAGAGATGGGCGTGGCGCGGGCGTACATGGCGTCGGCGAGGCCGAGGACCTCGTCGATGGTCTCGCCCTTGGCGCGCAGCGCGACGGCGAAGCCGGCGATCTGGGCCGGCGTTGCGGCACCGTCGAGAATCTCAGCCATCACCCAAGCGGTCTGCTCAGCGGTGAGGTCCGCGCCCGCGACCAGCGGCCCGAGGACCTCGGGCCAGGTCAGCGCCATCAGGTCGCGGAGGGCACGCGGGCACGCAGCAGCGTCACCACGGTCTCGGCCAGCTGGATCGGGTCGAGGGGCTGGGGTACGGCGGCCTCAGCGCGCGACCAGGTGGCCAGCCAGGCGTCCTGCGGACGACCGGTCAGCACGACGACCGGAGGGCACCGGAAGATCTCGTCCTTGAGCTGCTTGGCGATCCCCATGCCCCCAGCGGGCACGGCCTCGCCGTCGAGGATGACCAGGTCGATGTGGCCGGCGTCCATCTGCTGGATCACGACCGGCTCGGTGGCGACCTCGACGTACTCCAGCTCGGGGAGGTCCGGGTGCGGACGGCGGCCGAGGGCGAGGATCACCTGCTGCCGGGTGTTGACGTCGTCGCTGTAGACGAGCACCTGGAGCGGGGCGGGCTTCGATGAGGTCGAGGCGTTCACGCCGGCGATGCTACCCGTCCCCGGGCGGGCCTCGCTGGCGCGCCTCGATCGGCTCGGCTTCGAGGCCTTCGCGGGAGGAGATTCACACAGGTCCGGTGGTGTGTCCGGCCCAGTGTGAAGAAGATGACGTCGGAAAGTCAGGGGGTCGGGGTGTCCTCGCGGTCCGGCCACGACATAATGGCTCTGTGGCGACAGCAACTGCGATTCCGGCATCCCGTCTGCACGGGCATCACGACCGCCCGAGCATGGTCAGCGTGGGGACGATCATCTGGCTCTCGAGCGAGTTGATGTTCTTCGCGGCCCTGTTCGCGTCGTACTTCACGATCCGTGCGGTCAGCCCTGACCTCTGGTCGCAGAACACCCAACTTCTGAACGTGCCGTTCGCCGCGGTGAACACCACGATCCTGGTGCTCTCGTCCCTGACCTGCCAGCTCGGCGTCTTCGCCGCCGAGCGCGGCCAGGTCGGCCGATCGGGCTCGGTCCTCCAGATCAAGGGCTGGGGGCTGCGCGAGTGGTTCGTCCTCACCTACATCATGGGCGCCGTGTTCATCGGCGGTCAGGCCACCGAGTACGCCTCCCTCGTCAAGGAGGGCGTCACGATCCAGGACTCGGCGTACGGCACGATGTTCTACCTCACGACCGGGTTCCACGGTCTGCACGTCACCGGCGGTCTGGTGGCGTTCCTGTTCGTGCTCGGCCGTACCTTCCTCGCCCGCAAGTTCACGCACGAGCAGGCGGTCAGCGCGATCGTCGTCTCGTACTACTGGCACTTCGTCGACGTGGTGTGGATCGGGCTCTTCGCCACGATCTACCTCATCAAGTAGCCCCTGCCCAACCTCTCCCAGGACTCCCAGCAAGGACTCAATGTGCGTCTCCTGAACCGCTCCATCAATGGTTGGGCAGGTCGGCTCTCCCGACGCCGTCGGGGGCCGCTCGCGGGCCTGATGGTGCTGCTGCTCGGTCTGCTGATGACCGGCAGCCTCTACGCCGCCTTCTCCCCCGCCCAGGCCGAGCAGGCCCAGACCAGTGCCGACCAGGTCGCGCAGGGTCGCCAGCTCTTCCTCGTGGGCTGCGCGTTCTGCCACGGCCAGAACGGCGAGGGCATCAGGTCGCAGGACGGCAACCAGATCGGCCCCGCGCTGGTCGGTGTCGGCGCCGCGGCGGTCGACTTCCAGGTCGGCACCGGCCGGATGCCGATGGCCCAGCCCGGAGCGCAGGCGCCGCGCAAGACGCCGACGTACAGCGACGACGAGGTCGCTGCCCTGGCCGCCTACGTCGCCTCGTTGGGCCCCGGCCCGTCGATTCCGGGGGCCGCCGACTACAGCGTCGACGGGCTCTCGGCCGACCAGCGTGAGGAGGCGATCGTCCGCGGTGGCCAGATCTTCCTCACCAACTGCACGGCCTGCCACAACTTCGAGGGCTCCGGCGGCGCGATGCCGCGCGGCGGCTACGCGCCGAAGATCCGCGGAGTCCAGCCCAAGTACATCTACGAGGCCATGCTGACCGGCCCCCAGGCGATGGACACCTTCTCCAACGGCAACCTGTCGCCGGAGGAGAAGCGGGACGTCATCGCCTACCTCGGCTCGATCGACGAGGCGCCCGGCTACGGCGGCTTCGGACTCGGCGGCTACGGCCCGGTCAGCGAGGGTCTCTTCGCCTGGCTGGTCGGTCTCGGAGCCTTGGTCGGCTTCGCGGTCTGGATCGCTGCTCACACCACGCGTTCAACGAAGGAGAAGGTGGAAGCGTGAGCGACTCTCACGACAACGTCCCGTCGGTTCCCGACGAGAACCCGATCGCGAACCCGGGACTGCCTGCCCACACCTGGCGGCCCACCGACGTCGACGCGTCGGCCGAGAAGCGCGCCGAGCGTCAGGTGGCGGGGCTGTTCCTGCTGTCGATGGTCTGCGCGGTCCTCTTCCTGGTCAGCTACTTTGCCTTCGACATCGGCAGCACCACAGACACCTTCGCCGGGCTGGGCGCCTCCAACGTGGCTCTCGGTGTCACCCTCGGGGGTGCCCTGCTGCTCATCGGCATCGGCATCATCCAGTGGGCCCGCAAGCTCATGGGTGACCACGAGATCGTCGAGCTGCGACACGCGGCCGCCTCCCCCCAGGAGGACCGCGACGAGACGCTCGCCCAACTGGGCCTGGGTCTCGAGGAGTCCGGCATCGGTCGCCGCCCCCTGATCCGCAACACGTTGCTCGGTGCCGTCGGCATCCTGGGCCTGCCGGCTGTGGTCATGCTCCGCGACCTCGGCCCGCTGCCCGGCGACAAGCTCGAGCACACGGTGTGGACGAAGGGCATGCGCGTCGTGCGCGACGTCGTGGGCACACCGATCAAGGCCTCCGAGCTCGAGATCGGCGACCTGGTCAACGCCGAGCCGGAGATCATCTTTGCCGAGAACGCCGACGGCGAGCCCGAGATCGAGGGCACCGAGCTCCAGGTCGTGAAGTCCAAGGCCGCAGTCATCCTGCTGCGCATGGACCCCGACGACATCATCCCGGGCAAGGGCCGCGACAACTGGTCGGTCGACGGGATCGTCTGCTACTCCAAGATCTGCACTCACGTCGGGTGCCCGATCTCGCTCAACGAACGCACCACGCACCACCTCCTGTGCCCCTGCCACCAGTCGACCTTCGACCTCGCCGACTCCGGCAAGGTCATCTTCGGCCCGGCAGGACGCCATCTGCCCCAGCTGCCGCTGGCGGTCGACACCGAGGGCTACCTCGTGGCACAGAGCGACTTCACGGAGCCGGTCGGACCGAGCTTCTGGGAGCGCGACTCCAAGGACATCGGCGAACAGGGTGAGGGCTCCTGATGAGCATCGACACGAGCAAGGTCGCCACGACCAACGCGACGACCGCCGCCACCACGAAGAAGCCGGGCAAGGTGGGCGCCGTCGCCACCTGGGCCGACGACCGGCTGGGGCTCGCCACGGCCATGAAGAAGAACCTGCGCAAGGTCTTCCCGGACCACTGGTCCTTCATGCTGGGCGAGATCGCCCTGTGGAGCTTCATCGTCCTGCTGCTCAGCGGTGTCTTCCTCACGCTGTGGTTCACCCCCAGCATGGGCGAGGTCAGCTACAACGGCTCCTACGACCAGCTCCGCGGCGTGACCATGTCCGAGGCGTACTCCTCGAGCCTGAAGCTGTCCTTCGACGTGCGCGGCGGGTTGCTCATGCGCCAGATGCACCACTGGGCCGCGATGCTCTTCGTCGCCTCGATGATGATCCACCTGCTGCGGGTCTTCTTCACCGGTGCCTACCGCAAGCCGCGCGAGCTCAACTGGGTGATCGGCTGCCTGCTGCTGCTCCTCGGCACGCTCGAAGGCTTCACCGGCTACTCGCTGCCCGATGACCTGCTCTCGGGTACGGGCCTGCGGATCGCGTCGGGTATCACGCTCTCGGTCCCCGTGGCCGGCACCTGGATCCAGTGGGCCCTGTTCGGCGGGGAGTTCCCCGGCACCGAGATCCTCCCGCGGCTCTACATCATCCACGTGCTGCTGTTCCCGGGCATCCTGCTGGCATTGATCGGCCTGCACGCCGGCCTGGTCTGGTACCAGAAGCACACCCAGTTCCCCGGTCCGGGCCGCACCGAGAACAACGTGGTCGGTGTCCGGATCCTCCCGGCGTTCGCGGCCAAGGGCGGCGCGTTCTTCGCGGTCTCCGTCGGCGTCATGGGCATCATGGGCGGGATCTTCCAGATCAACCCGATCTGGAACTTCGGTC
>JBKJLD010000051.1:0-4465 GCA_046597165.1 Nocardioides sp. | reverse complement strand
CAGGCCGATAAGGGCCATCACGACGCCGCCGAGGGCGATGAACTTGCCGGGGCTCTGGCTGATCTGGATACGCACCCACGGCTCGACGCTGTCGAAGGAGATGGTGCCGAGGTTGTCGGGCAGCGTCTGGGTCTCCCCGAGCCGGAGATCGACGCGGTAGGGCTGGCCGGTGTCCTTGAGGACTGGCTCTGCGTTCGCGGTGTCGAGCGCGTAGACCGATTGCGGCTTGCCGCCGGACGCACCGAGGTCGCCGGTGTAGACGAGCATCGAGACCAGCGGGTCCACGGTGTTGCCGAAGACCGAGGTGTAGCTCCCGGTCTGCTTGTTGAACGCCACCGTCGGGTAGAACTCCCCCTCCAACCCGATCTGGGTCGGCTCGGAGTCCGGGGCCTTGACCACGCCGAAGGAGCGGAAGGTCTGGTCGGTGGGCAAAAAGATGGTGGGGCCGCTGTAGGTGACGTTGCCGTCGCCGTCGCGGATGGTCAGGACCGGGGCGTAGCCGTGTCCGATCAGGAAGACCTCGGTGTTGCCGATGCTCAGCGGATGGTTGACCTGGAGGTCGTAGCTCCGCTCGGGAGAGCTCGGCGACTCCCGGTAGGTCAGGTGCGCCTTGAACGCCCGCGCCATCCCCTTGCGGGGACCGGAGGTCAGCCAGTCGACGTCGAAGCTCTGCACGTCGAACGAGAACGGCTCCATCTCCGAGGCCTTGAACAGGCTCCCCGGCACGAAGTCGTCGTACTGCGTGAGGTTGTTGGAGAAGCCGTTGCCGACGACCAGGATGACGCCGCCCTTGTAGCCGAAGAGACCACCCAGCGCGAAGCCGACCAGGACCACCAGCACCGAGAGGTGGAAGAGCAGGTTGCCGGCCTCGCGCAGGTAGCCACGCTCGGCCGAGACGGCGTCCTGCGTGGCGACCACGCGATAGCGGCGGGCCTTGAGCTGCCGGGCGGCTCCCTCGAGGACCTCGGCGGCCGCCACCGCCGTGTCGTACGACGCGTGGTCGGGCAGCCGGGTCAGGTTGCGCGGGGCGGCCGGGGGCTGGGCCCGCAGCGCCCGCCCGTAGACGAGCGTGCGCGGCACGATGCAGCCCACCAGGGAGATCATGAGCAGGGTGTAGATCGCCGAGAACCAGGCGGAGTCGTAGACCGCGAAGAGGCCGAGCCGGTCGTAGACGGGCGTCAGGCTCGGGTGGGCCGACTGCCAACGCGAGGTCTTGAGCGAGTCCACGCCACTCTGCGGGATGATCGAGCCCGGGATCGCCGCGAGCGCCAGCAGGAGCAGCAGGGCCAGCGCGGTCCGCATGGAGGTCAGCTGGCGCCATCCCCAGCGCAGCATCTCGCGCAGGGTCAGCTCACCCGGGCGGCGCGCCTCGCGGCGGGCGTCGCTCTCCTGGGAGTCGACGTGGCCCTGGGGGCGCTCGTCGTCGGGGCGGATGCTCATGGGGTGCTCACAGACCGACCTGGGAGGAGTTGACCAGGTGGTACTGCAGCCAGGTGACGGCCTGGTCCCACCAGCCGGTGACCAGCAGGACGCCGACGACGACCAGCATCAGGCCGCCCGAACGGGTGACCCAGACCTGGTGCCGGCGGACCAACGCGAAGGCGCCCAGGGCCCGGCGGTAGGCGAGGCCGGCGACGATGAACGGCAGGCCCAGCCCGACGGCGTACACCCCCGAGAGCAGGGCACCGCGGCCGACCGTCGCCTCGTTGAGGGAGAGCGACGTGATCGCGGCGAGCGTCGGGCCGATGCAGGGGGTCCAGCCCAGGCCGAAGAGGAAGCCCAGGAACGGTGCGGCGGCAAGACCGACGGCCGGGACGCTGTGCACCCGCCAGTCGCGCTGCAGCGCGGGGACCAGCCCCGCGAAGGCAAGGCCGAGCACGATGGTGAGGGTCCCGAGGACGAGCGTGAGGGTGTGCCGCCAGGTGATCAGCCAGGCCCCCACCGCGCCGGACAGGGCGCCGATGGCCACGAAGACGACCGAGAAGCCGAGCACGAAGAGGACCGACCCGAGCAGCATCCGGCCGCGGCGCTCGCCGGCCACCCCGTTGGCCAGGTCGGCGCCGGAGAGCCCCGTGGCGTAGGAGAGGTAGCCGGGCAGCAGCGGGATCACGCACGGGGAGAAGAAGGAGACCAGCCCGGCCACGAAGGCCACGGGCAGGGCCAGGACCAGGGAGCCGGAGGAGGCCTGCTGCTGGAACCAGTCAGCCATGGATCGTGCCCCGGGCGACGTCGTCGACGACGTCGACGAGCGTTGTGGTGGAGGGGAGCTCCCCGATGATGCTGGCCGCGACGCGGCCCTGTTCGTCGAGGACCACGAAGCTGGGGATCGAGTTCGGGGTCAGCGTGCCCCGGAAGGCAAGCAGCGCCTGCCCGTCGGGCGAGTAGAACGACGGGTAGGGCACCTGGAACTTGCGCACGAAGCTGTTGGCCTGGTCGGTGGAGGGGTCGCGGATGTTGATGCCCACCACGTGGGCCCGACCCTTCAGCTCACCCGCGGCCGCCACCACGTCCGGGGCCTCGGCCCGGCACGGCGTGCACCACGAGCCCCACACCACGACCACCACGGGCTGACCGCGGAAGGAGGTGAGGTCCAGGTCCTGGCCGGAGAGGTCCTGACCCGTGAGAGTGACCGCCTCACCCCGGTCGGCGGCGGGCACCTCGGTGACGCTGCCGTCTCCGGTGACGAACCCCTTGTCGCCCGTACCGGCCAACGACGAGCAGCCCGTCAGCACGAGCAGACAGGCGAGGGCGGGGAGCAGTCGGCGTCCCCGGGTCGAGCGGGCGAGGGAGCTCAGGGCCGGTGCTCCTCGGTCGCGCCGCCGGCGGAGAACGGCGCCTTCTTGTCGCGGGTCGGGATCAGGTCACCGGCCGGCTCGGAGTAGGACACCTTGACGAGCCGGTCGCCCGTGAAGTGCAGGGACGTGAGCGAGCACAGGGTGCACTGGCGCTTGCGCGGGTCGTGCAGGAAGGAGCGCTTCTCGACGTGCAGCCGGGTGGTCCAGATCGGCAGCTGGTGGGAGACGATCACGGCCTCGTGGCCGCGCGCCGCCTCACGGGCATCGTGAACCGCGCTCATCATCCGGGCGGCCACCTGCTTGTAGGGCTCGCCCCATGACGGGGTGAACGGGTTCCACAGATGGCGCCAGGAGCTCGGCTTGCGCAGCGCACCGTCTCCTGCGCCGAACCGCTTGCCCTCGAAGACGTTGGTCGACTCGATCACCCGCTCGTCGGTGACGATCTCCAGGCCCCGGGCCTCAGCGAGCGGCCGGGCGGTCTCCTGGGCGCGCTCGAGCGGCGAGGCCCGCAGGTGCGTGACATCGCGCTCCTCCAAGGCCCCGGCCACGCGCTCGGCCATCTGCCGCCCCAGCTCGGAGAGGTGGTAGCCGTCGCGACGTCCGTAGAGCACGCCGTCGGGGTTGTGGACCTCCCCGTGGCGCAGCAGGTGGACGATCGTGTCGGTCTCGGTCATCGTGCTCCTTCGGGGGCGGAGGCGGCCGCCCGAGCGGCTTCCGGCAGGGCGTCGAGCACGGTCTGCACCGCGCGGTCGTCGTGGGCTGCGGACAGGAACCAGGTCTCGTAGGCGGACGGCGGCAGGTAGACCCCGCGGTCCAGCATGGCGTGGAAGAACGCGGCGTACGCCGTGGTGTCGGTCTGCGAGGCGCCGTCGAAGTCGCGGACCGGGCCCAGCGCGGGGTCCCGGAAGAAGACGGAGAACATCGTGCCGGTGGCCTGTACGGCGTGCGGCACCCCGGCGCCGGTGAGGGCCTCCACCGCTGCGGCCCTGATGGTCTCGGCGGCGCTGGTGATGTGGGCGTAGACGTCGTCGGTGGCCAGGCGCAGGGTGGCCAGCCCGGCGGTGGTCGCGATCGGATTTCCTGACAGGGTGCCCGCCTGGTAGACCGGCCCCTCGGGAGCGAGCCGGGACATCACGTCGGCGCGGCCGCCGAACGCGGCCGCGGGGAAGCCGCCACCCATCACCTTGCCGAAGGTGACCAGATCCGGGCGCCAGCCCTCCACTGCGCCGTCCAGACCCCACTGGCCCTGACGGGAGGCCCGGAACCCGGTCATCACCTCGTCGCTCACGAAGAGCGCACCGTGGCGCCGGCAGATCTCGGCGAGGAACGCGTTGAACCCATCCTCGGGCGGGACCACGCCCATGTTTCCGGGGGCCGCCTCGGTGACCAGGCACGCGATCCGGGCTCCGTGCTCGGCGAAGACCCGCTCCACGGCGCCCCGGTCGTTGTAGGGCAGCACCAAGGTCAGCGCGGTCGACGACTCGGGGACTCCGGGGGTGCCGGGGACCGCGAAGCCCGTCTCCGCCCCCTCGGTGGCAGCGACGTCGCGCAGGGTCGCGAGCCCCGACCCGGCCGAGGCGAGCAGCGAGTCGACATGTCCGTGGTAGCTGCCGGCGAACTTCACGATCACTTCTCGACCGGTGAACTCGCGGGCCAGGCGAATCGCCGGC
>JBKJLD010000029.1:0-29787 GCA_046597165.1 Nocardioides sp. | reverse complement strand
TCTGCGGCCGTGGGGCCGGGGTCGCGACCTCGTCGCCGCCGCCGTCGGCGTTGTCGCCCTGGCCGGTGAGGGTGAGGAGGTCGAGGGTGGCCTGCCGGTCGGCGATCACCCCGAGGGCTTTGGCCTTGCGGACCTCCACCGGTTCGGTGTCACCCAAAGCCGCCAACGTGGCGGCCTGTTCACAGACGAGGTCGTAGAACTTCGCCAAGTCCAACGAGTCACCCGAGGCTTCGAGGAACGAGGTGCCCGCGAACTCACCAGCCCTCGGGTGGGTCACCTTGACGTGCCACCCGGCCCGACCGTTCTTCTCCCGCTTCGCGAGGAGCTCGGGGTGGAACTTCGCGATCGCCATCGCGACCACCCGCTCCATCGTGGCAGCCCCACACGTCTCGATCCGGTCCGCGAGGTGGGTGTCCACATAGGTCGCGGCCGCCAACGACAACGCGTGGGTGGCCTGGGCGACCCGGCGGGCCTTCCACGCCGGGATGGCCAGCGACTCGACCCGCGCCCAGATCCGAGGCAACCGGTGGGTCAGATCCAGCGCATCAGCCAACAGACCCATGCCGCTGAGTGGGGAAACCCCCAGTGCGGCAGCGAACGGTTCCGGGGTGAACGCCGCCACCAGTGGCGTGCCCTCACCACCGAGCGACTCATCCTTCTCGAGCTCCGGGAGCCGGGTCTCACCCCACGTCGCCACCCCCGACTCCGCGGTCGCGGGGTGCAGCTCACACCACCGCACCGCCAACCGCAGCTTCGCCCGGGCAGCCTCCCGGTCACGAACCTCGGTCTCCTCCACCAGCTCCAGCAACCACTCCGCATCCAGGCTCGCAACCACGACCGGCAGACCCGTGAGATCGGTGACGAACATGACTTCATCCCATCATCTGCCACCGACAGTCCGACCCCGAAAACTAGGGTTCTCCACCACCCCGAAAGCAAAGTTTTCAGACCGGAGTCTGATCGGTCGAGGGCGACCAGATCCTCGACACCGACCACCGTGGCCTCGACTGGAAGCACTACCTCGAGGTGTGGCCGGTCAGCGCTATCGTGAGCGCCGTGACTGACCCACTGCCCCCGTGTCCCGAGTGCTCGAGCAACTTCACCTATGAGTTGGGTGCACTGAATGTGTGCCCGGAGTGCGCGCACGAATGGGAAGCCGCGACTGATGAGGAAGCACCCGAGTTCGTCATCAGGGACGCTGTCGGCAACGTCCTGACTGACGGTGACACGGTGGTCGTGACGAAGAACCTCAAGGTCAAGGGGAACCCGACGCAGATCAAGGTCGGTACCAAGGTCCGTAACATTCGTCTGGTCGACGGCGTAGATGGCCACGACATCGACTGCCGGGTGGACGGGTTCGGGTCGATGCAGCTCAAGTCCTCGGTGGTGAAGAAGGTCTGAGAAGGCGGCGGCGCCAGGGTGCACCCACGATGGGGGACAGGGCGATGAGTGGTGGGTCCGTGACGTCCCACGAAGAGTCCGTCCGCCTCTGTGGAGCCTGGTACCACGCACCCCGCACGAGACGGCCGACCTGCTCTGCAACTACCTCGACGGGTGGTCCGCAGACAGCGGCACCTTCCGCCCCCCTGCTCGGCAAGGCTGATGACCAAGCGCTAGCCCGACCGGTTCCGAGCCCGGTCAGAGCGCCTGGGAGACGCTCGACATGTTGAAGTCGGGGACCCGCAGCGCGGGGGTCGCCGTACGCGAGAAGTAGTCGTCGCCCCACTCCCGGCTGAAGCTCAGCCCCGTCTCGGAGGCGTAGGAGAAGCGGCGCAGCAGGTCGACCGGGCTCTCGTTGAAGCGGAAGTTGTTCACCGCGCCGGTGATCTCGCCGTTCTCGATGAGGTACACCCCGTCGCGGGTCAGGCCGGTGAGCAGCAGGCTCTGGGCGTCGACCTCGCGGATGTACCACAGGCAGGTGAGCAGCAGGCCGCGCTCGGTGCGCGCCACCAGGTCCTCGACCGTCCCTGTGCCACCCTCGACGGACAGGACCAGGTTGTCGATCATCGGCGTCACCGGCAGCCCGGTCATCGCGGCGGAGTGGCGGGTCTGGATCAGCGAGGTGAGTTCCCCGTCACGGATCCAGTCGGTGCGAGACAGGGGGAGCCCGTTGTCGAAGACCGAGGACTCGTTGCTCGACGACGAGGCGAGCGCGAACGGCGCGCACTCCAGGCCGACGTACGCCGGGTCCGAGAAGAGCGTGACGTCGGGGCGCACGATCGCATCGCCGACGCGGGTCCCGACCCCGCGCTTGCTGTAGACCGACTGCCCCTCGTGGGCCACCCGGCCACCGGCCGCCCAGTAGGCGTCGATCAACAGGTCTGCGACCGCCGTGGGCGGGAGGACCGTGTCGTAGCGTCCGGCTGGCAGGTCGACCCGGCGGGTGCCCCACCCGAGCCGTTGCTCGAGCGTGGCCTCGAGCGCCAGCGCATCGACGTCAGCGAAGTCCCGGGTCGCGCCGCCGACCCACGCGCTCTGCGTGAGGTCCGCGGTCTTGCCGGTGCAGCCGTAGTGGCCGGTCGGCTGGACGTGGCGGAGTCGCAGCCCACTGGTCGAGCCCAGATAGGTGGTGGCGATCTCGTGGTTGACGAAGCCGTAGAGCACCCGGCCCCCGGTGCGGGCCCGACCGAAGGCCTCGCCCAGAGCGGGGGCGAACGCGTCGTACACCTGGATGTCGGTGGGCACCGCCGGCTCGTCCCAGTCGGTCGAGACCCGCTCGCGCACCAGGTCGTTGGCGTCCTCGGCAGGAGAACCGGCCCGGGCCGCCCGGTCGGCGGCCTCAACGAGCTGCTGCACCTGGGCCTGCGAGCTGGCGCTGCCGGTGACGGAGCCGGAGGCGGTGCCGGCAGCTGTCCGGATGAAGGAGATCACCGTGACGTTGCTGGCGTGCATCACACCGTTGGTGGTCAGGGTGTTGTTGGCCCACCGCAGGTTGGCGCTCGTCTCGTCGTGCACGATCACGATGCAGTCGTCGGCCGTCGAGGCAGCGACCCCGTGCTCGACCAGGGACTGCGGAGCGGTGCGCGTCGACCGGGTGGTCATCAGTGTCCTGCCTCGTCGGTGGTGTTGAGGATGTTGACGCCGCGGAACAGCGACGTGGGACAGCCGTGGCTGACGCTCGCGACCTGGCCGGGCTGGGCCTTGCCGCAGTTGAAGGCGCCGCCCAGGATCCAGGTGTCGGGGCCGCCGACGGCCTCCATCGAGTTCCAGAACTCCGTCGTGGTGGCCTGGTAGGCGACGTCGCGCACCTGGCCGACCAGCTCGCCGTCGGCGATCTTGTAGAACCGCTGCCCCGTGAACTGGAAGTTGAACCGCTGCATGTCGATCGACCAGGACTTGTCGCCCACCACGTAGAGCCCGCGCTCGACCCGCCCGATCAGCTCCTCGGTGGACGGGCCGTCCGGTGCCGGCTGGAGGGAGACATTGGCCATCCGCTGGATCGGGATGTGGCCCGAGGAGTCGGCGTAGGCGCACCCGTTGGAGCGTCCGGCGCCCTCGTGCGGGTTGAGCTCGGGGAACATCTGCCCCATCTGCCGGTCCAGCTGGTAGCCCACCAGGACGCCGTCGCGGATCAGGTCCCAGCTCTGGGTCGCGACCCCTTCGTCGTCGTACCCGATGCTCGCGAGGCCGTGCTCCACGGTGCGGTCTCCCGTCACGTTCATGACCGGAGAGCCGTACTGCAGGTTGTTGAGCTTGTCGTACGTCGCGAACGAGGTGCCGGCGTAGTTGGCCTCGTAGCCGAGCGCTCGGTCCAGCTCGGTGGCGTGGCCGATCGACTCGTGGATGGTCAGCCAGAGGTTCGAGGGGTGGATCACCAGGTCGTAGCTCCCGGCCTCGACGCTGGGCGCCTTCAGCTTCTCGGCCAGCAACTCGGGGATCTGCTCGATCTCGTCGTCCCAGTCGTAGCTGCCGTCGGTGAGGTACTCCCAGCCGCGACCGACGGGCGGTGCGATGCTGGCCATCGAGTCGAACGTGTCGGCGCCTGCCCCCATCGCCTCGAAGCCGGGCATCAGCCGGACCCGCTGCTGGGTGGTGCGGGTCCCGGCCAGGTCGGCGTAGTACTTGTTCTCCTGCACCTGCTCCAGGAAGGCCGAGGCGTGGTCGACGGCCGCACCCGTGCGCAGTCGGTTGGTCCAGTCGATGAGGACGGCGGCCTTCTCGGCGGTGGGCACCTCGAGCGGGTTCACGACGTACGACGACACCCAGGTGACGTCGTCGTGGACGGGCTCCGCTGCGATCTCGACGGGCGTCGGCGTCATCTCGGCGGCAACCAGCGCGACTGCGACCGCAGACTCGGCCACTCTGACCGCCTCGTCGGGCGTCAGGACCACCCCCGCGGCGAAACCCCACGCGCCACGGTGGATGACCCGGACCGCGAAGCCGAGGTCCTCGCTGTCGCTCGCCCCCTGGAGGACGCCGTCTCGCACCCCCAGGTGTTGGTGGCGGATCCGTTCGAAGCGGAAGTCGGCGTGGCTGACCCCGAGCTCCCTGGCGCGCGCCAGGGCGGCGTCGCCGAGCGTCCGGTAAGGGAGTGAGCTGAAGGTCGGATCGATCCCGGGTCGACTCATGCGGACGAACCTAGCCGACGGGTCGAGCCCGCACCGCCCACACCGACGCCGTGATGTCGAACGGGGCCGGGCCCACCAGTTCGGCACAGCGCTGACGCAGCGCCTCGCGGCGGTCGTCGTCCAGTGCGGCGACGTAGGCGCCGAGCGGCCCGATACCGAAGGTGTACGGCTCCCACCAGTCCTCGAAGTCGGAGAAGCTCAGCGCGACCGTGAGCACACCGGACTCGACCCGGTCGAAGCCCACCTCCGCGCAGAGCTCCTCGAGGTGACCATCCCGGGCGCCCGGGAGCCCGGCCTCGTCCACCGCGCCCGGGTCCAGCTCGCGGATGGCGTCCCAGCAGGTGCTCAGCGGGCTCCGGCCGCCGTCGTGGTCCCAGACGCAGGCGGCCACCACACCACCGGGTCGGGTGACCCGCGCCATCTCCCGCAGCCCGCCGGCCGGGTCGCTCATGAAGTGCACCACCAGCTGGGCCACAGTGGCGTCGAAGGATGCGTCGTCGAACGGCAGGCTCTCCGCCCCTGCAGTGCGCACGTCGACGGTCGGGAAACGGGCGGCCAGTCCGGCCACGAACGGTGGCGAAGGGTCGACGGCCGCGACCGCGTCGGCGCCCACCCGGCGTACCAGCTCGGTGGTCAGCGCCCCCGGGCCGCTCCCGACATCGAGCACCCGTTGCCCGGCGGCGATGCCGGCGAAGTCGGCGAAGGAGAGACCCAGGGGCTCGGAGAAGCGGCCCATGAACCGGTAGTAGGCATCGGGAGGCACCACGAAGGACATGCGCCGAACCTAGACCCAGCGCCACCTCTGCGACAGCCCCCAAAGACGCCCGCGACGGTGGTCAGTGGCTGAGGGCCAAGGTGGAGCCGGTGCGGGCCTTGGTCACCTGGAGCTGGGTGGGGATCCGGTCGCGCATCTCGGCTACATGGCTGACCACGCCCACGATCCGGCCGCCGTCACGGAGCGAGTCGAGGGTGTCCATGACGTCGTCGAGGGTGTCGGCGTCGAGGGAGCCGAACCCCTCGTCGACGAAGAGCGTGTCCAGCCGGGAGTCGCCACCGGCACCGAGGTCGGACTCCTGCGTGATCACGTCCGCAAGGCCGAGAGCGAGGGCGAGGGAGACGACGAAGGTCTCGCCACCGGACAGGGTTGCCGGGTCGCGCGCCTCGCCGGACCAGTCGTCGCGCACGAGCAGGCTGAGGCCGCCGCGCGTCTCACCGGCGCCCCGACGGCCGGTGTGCTCCAGGGAGTAGCGCTGGTCGCTCATCCGGGCCAATCGCTCGTTGGCAGCGGCGACGACCTGGGTGAGGCGATAGGCCAGGACGTAGGCCGAGAGCCGCATCTGCAGGCGGTTGTCGGGGGACTTGCCATCGGCGAACGTCGCGAGCCTGGTCGTGAGGTCGAGGGCCTCCCGCACCGGCGCCCAGCCGTCGAGGGCCTCGGCGAGGTCGTCCGCCAGGGTCCGCAAGCGGGTCACCCGGGTCGTCCAGAGCGCCGAACGGGACCGGGCGTCACCCAGGGCCGCGAGCGCAGCGGCGTGGGCCTGCTGGGCTGCGGGGACGTCGGGCGCCGGGGAGCCGAGCAGCGCGGCGGCGCCGTCCGCGTCGAGCACCGCAGCCACGGCGGCCAGGCGGCTGTCGTGCTCGACCAGCTTCTGCTCGAGCCGCCGGCTCTCCTCGACGGGCAGGGCCGCGGCGAGCGCCTCTTCGGGGGAGTCGAACCCGGCCTCGGCCACGGCCTCCTCCAGCGCGTCTCGGGCCTCGTCGAAGGCGATCGTGGCGGCCGCGAGGTCGGCGATGGACGCGAGGGCGGCACGGCCGGACGCAGCGCGTGCGAGGTGCTGCTCGAGCTGGGTGGGCAGGTCGCGTGCCCCGTCGAGGAGCGCGTCCAGCTCGAGGCGCAGGGCCGTGTGGTCGGTGGTGCGCGCGCGGATCCGGTCGGTCAGCTCTGCACACTCGCGGTCGAGGGCCGCCACCTCGTCGAGCAGGCGGTCGCGCTCGGCCTCGGCCGTGAGCAGGGCGGCCTCGAGCTCGGCCACCTGGCCGGCCTCGGCGCGGAGCTGCCGGGCCTCCTCGCGGGCGCCCTCCAGCTGGGCGCGGAGCTCATCGCCGGGCAGCGGCCCGGCATTGTCGATCGCGACGGCGAGCCGGGTGGTCAGGTCGCGCACCTGCTGGTCGTGGACGTGCTCGGTGGCCTTCGCGTCGTCCAGCGCCCGGAGCGCGGCCTTCTCGGCGGCGCCGTCCGGCGCGCCCGGCGCCGGGCTGGCCTTGTGGGGGTGCTCGGCGGAGCCACAGACCGGGCAGCTGGCTCCGACGGCGAGGGCACCCGCGATCTCGGCGGCCATCCCCTCGAGGCGGGCCTCGCGCAGGTCGAGCCAGGCCTCACGCCGTTGGGAGGAGTCGGCCGCGGCCGCCGCGAGCGCCGCGCGCGCCTCCTGCAGTGTGACGCTGACGCTCTCCACGAGGCCCCGGGCCGTGAGCCGGCTCTCCAGGACGGAGAGCCGCTCCTCCACCGCCCCCACCCGCTCGCCAGCGGCCGTGGCCGCGACCAGCCCGGTGCGCAGTCCGGTGATGCGCCCGGGCAGCGCGGCCCGGGCGTGCCCGGCGATCGCCCGGCGTTGGGCCACCACCTCGTGCCGGACCCGCGCCTCGGTGACCTCGCGGTCCAGCTTGCGCAGCGTCTGCTGCCGGGGCAGCGCGGCCCGGACCCGGGCCGCGTCGTCGACCGCCCGCTGGACCGCCTCGCTCAGCGTCGCCTCGTCCACCATGAGCAGGCCGAGCTCGCCGGCGGCGTGCTCGCAGGTGCGCTCGGCGCCTGACTCGGCCCGGCGCAGGCCGAGGTGGGCGGCGCGCTCGATCCGGTGCAGCGGCAGCACCCCGCCGGCCCGGCGGGCCGCGTCGAGGCGCACCAGCCCGTCGGAGTGCTTCTCGGCGGCGTCGAGCAGGCGCCGCCGCTCCGCGGCCGCCGCCTCGACCTGGGCTCGCAGCTCGAGTCGGCGGCGCACCTCGTCCAGGGCGGTGCGAGCTGAACTCTCGTTGCACCCCGCCGCAGCGGTGGCCTCGTCAGCGATCGCCCGTGTGGCAACCGCGGTGTCACGCAGACCGGTGACCCAGGAGGCCAACGAGCCGTCGGCGGCCGGCGTCAGCAGGTCTCGGATGTCCCAGCCCTCGGGGAGACTGGCTTCGGTCGCCTCGCTGACCCGACTCACGATGTCGGCCACGCGCTGGTGCGAGGCCTCGGAATCACGACGCAGCGTGCTGCGCCGGTCGCGGAGCCAGCGCTCCACGTCCTCGAAGCGACCGGTGCGGAAGAGCTGCTGCAGCAACCGGTGCCGTTCGTCGGAACGCGCCCGCAGGAACGCCTGGAAGCGGCCCTGCGGCAACATCGCCACCTGGGTGAACTGGGAGACGTTCATGCCGACCAGGCGGGTCACGAGGTGACCGGTCTCGTCGAGACGCGTCGACAGCGGCTGCCAGGCGCCGTCCAGCCGCTCGGCGATGTTCACCGAGGCCTGCTCGGTGGTGGTGCCCGTGCCACGCTTCTTGGGCCGTTCCCACGCCGGCGAGCGGATGATCCGGAACCGGCGCCCGGACAGGGTCGCCTCCAGCGTGACCCGCGGTGCGAGGCCGGGGGCGGCCTGGTCGGCCCGCAGCCGCTTCGCGGCATTGCGGTCGCCCGGGACGTCGCCGTAGAGCGCGAAGCAGATGGCGTCCAGGACGCTGGTCTTTCCCGATCCGGTGGGCCCGGTGAGCAGGAAGAGCCCGGCGTCCGAGAGCCGGTCGAAGTCGACCGTGACGGTCTCGGCGAACGGCCCGAACGCCGTGATGTCGAGCTGGTGGAGTCTCACGTCGGCCCTTGCGTGACCAACAGGTCCGAGTCGGGGTCGTCGCAGCAGGCATCGAAGGCCTCGCGGAGGAGGTGGGCCTCCGGCTCGGTTGCGGCGCTGCCGCGCATCTCGGCGACGAAGTCGAGGGCGATGTCGTGGTCCGAGCGGCCCTGCACCCGCGCTGACGGGACGGCGTGTGGGTTGCCGCCCGCGGGCTCGAAACCGAGCACCAGGGTGTGCGGGAAGCGGGAGCGCAGCCGGTCCATCGCCTGGAGCGGACGGCAGTCGTCGGTCAGGGTGGCCTGCACCCACGCCGCCTGGTGCCGCTCGAGCCCCGGGTCGGCGAGCAGCTCCTCGAGAGTGCCGCGGATCCGGGCCAGCGGGCGTGGCACCGGAGCCTCGAGGAACTCGCAGGAAGTGACGCCGGTCGGACCCAGCTCGACCAGCCAGGAGCCCTTGAGCTGGGCAGCCTCCGAGAAGGAGTAGGCAAGAGGGGAGCCGCTGTAGCGGACGGTGTCGGTGAGCGTGTGCCGACCGTGGAGGTGGCCCAGGGCGGTGTAGGAGATCCCGTCGAAGAGCGAGGTCGGGACCAGGGAGACACCGCCGACGCTGATGTCACGCTCGGAGTCGCTCGGCTCGGCCTCCCGCTGGGTGCCGCCCACGAAGGCGTGGGCAAGCACCACTGACCGGGTGGCGGGGGAGCGGCCGGCCAGGTCGGCCCGCACCCGCCGCATCGCCTCGCCCAGAGCCGACTCGTGCGAACGCGCCGCCAGACCCCACGGCTCGCGGACCGAGTCAGGGTCGAGATAGGGAAGGCCGTGAACGGCGACCGGCCCGTGCTCGTCCTCGAACAGCACAGGTCGCCCGACGCCCGATGCGTCCGTGCGGATGAAGACCCCGGAGGCGTCGATCAGCCGAGAGCTGAAGCCCAGCCGGTGGGCGGAGTCATGGTTGCCGCTGGTGAGCACGACCTGCGCCCGCGAGGCCGCCATTCGCGCCAGCGCGTCGTCGGCGAGCCGGACCGCATCGACCTGGGGCAGTGCCCGGTCGTAGATGTCGCCGGCGACCACGACCAGGTCGACGCGCTCGGACTCGACGACCGCCAGCAGGTGGTCGACGTACGCCGCCTGGTGGGTCAGCATCCCCTCACGGTGGAACGACCGGCCCAGGTGCCAGTCGGAGGTGTGGAGGATGCGCATGGGACCAACCTACGAAGGGGCACCGACAGTACGGCGCACCCACGCCGGGCAGCCCCCGTCAGGAGTCGGCGAACACCCCGCCCGGACCGAGGACGAGCGCCGCGAAGCGCTCACCCAGCCGCAGGTGGGTGGCCGCGTCGGGGTGGAGCTGGTCGGGGAGCGGGAGCTCGGCGGCGTCCGCCTCGCCGTACAGCTCGCGACCGTCGAGGTGGTGCAGGTGCGGGTCGTCGGCGGCCCGTTGGGCCACGATCCGAGCCAGCTCCTCCCGGATCACGCCCAGGGTGAGCTGGCCAAGGGCCACACCCGCCGGGTCGCCCGCGGCCCGGAACTGGAGCAGCCCCTCGTCGAGATGCTCGAATTCGGGGAGGCTCGGGCCCGGGGTCTCCTCGTGGATCGGGCAGAGCACCGGCGAGACGACCAGGAGCGGCGTGGTCGGGTGCCCCTCGCGGATGGTGTCGAGGAAGCCGTGCACCGCGGGACCGAACGCGCGCAGGCGCATCACGTCGAGGTTGACGATGTTGATCCCGATCTTGACGCTGATCAGGTCCGCGGGGCTGTCGCGCATAACCCTGGCCGTGAACGGGTCGAGCAGGGCGCTCCCGCCGAAGCCCAGGTTGGTCAGCTCGACGCCGCCGAGTCGGGCGGCCAACCCGACCCAGGTGGTCGACGGGCTCGCGGCGCTGGAGCCCTGACTGATCGAGCTGCCGTGGTGCAGCCAGGTTCGTCGGGTCGTCGGCGGCAGCGGGGCCACCGGCGCGTCGGTGCGCAACGCCACGAGCTGGGTGATCTCGTTGTAGGGAAGCCAGACCTCGACGTCCTTCTCGTGGTCGTTCAGCCCCGAGAACCGGACCGTGCCGATGTCCCCGGCACGGTGCTCCACCTCGCCGGTCGTCAGGTCGACGTCCATGACGTTGCCGCCGCTGCCGTGGGCCTGACCGGCCGGCTCCCCGTCGACGAGGAGGTCATAGAATCCGTCCGGCCGCGGTGGGGTTCCCCGGTACGACGTCGTGGTGCGCAGGGTGTCCAGCTCGATGACGGTGGCGCGGGTCCGGAAGGCGAGCCGGACCCCGGACGGCTGGGCTTCGGCGAGCACCAACTGTCCGTCCGCCTGGGCGCGGGCGTGGGCGGGCAGGCGGTGCGGTTGCACTCCGTTCGGGGTGGGTTCGAGCTCGAGAGCGCCGTGGACGAGGTCTGCGGTGATCGGCGTGGAGACACTCATGGCGCCACCCTGCCAGTCAGCAGTACCGCACACATCTGCGGGCCGAGGTGAACCCGTAGAGCGCCAGTCCGCTCTCCCTGGCCAGCCGGGCCGAGAGGCTCGTGGGCGCCCCGACCGACACGAGTGAGCCCATGCCCACGGCCGCGGCCTTCTGCACCAGCTCGAACCCCGCCCGCCCGCTCACCACGAGACAGGCGGCAGCGGGGGAGTCTCCGGCCAGGACCCGGGCCCCGGTGGCCTTGTCGACCGCGTTGTGCCGTCCGATGTCCTCACGGACCACGAGCGCGGTCCCGTCGGCGTCGAACAGGCCAGCCGCATGCACTCCGCCGGTCCGGGCGAAGACGGTCTGCCCCTCGCGCAGCGCCTCCGGCAGACGTCGTACGACGCCGGGTTCGGGAAGCGCGCCGGTCCACCGGCCCGCCGGGGAGACGCTCAACGCCGAGGCGATGCTGTCCTTGCCGCAGACCCCACAGGCCGAGGACCCGGCCGACTGGGCGTTGTGGCGGTGCCCGGGGTCACCGAGCGGCTGGCCGGCAAGGGTGACCGTCACGACGTTGAACTCCTGCTCGGGCGCGAGGTCGACATCGGTGCAGTAGGCCACCGAGGCGATGTCGCCCCGGCCGGAGAGCCCTTCGTGGATCAGCCAACCTGCCGCGAGCTCGAAGTCGTTGCCGGGGGTTCGCATCGTCACCCAGACCCGCCGAGCGGGCGAGCCCGGCCAGGCGAGGCGGATCTCGAGCGGCTCCTCGGTCGCCAGGCGGTCCTCGTGGCGGCGCTCGGTGCCGTCCTCGAACAACTCGTGCACCCGGGTGCGCACCGTCGGCCCAGGTCGCCGGGCCCGCTCGCTCACCGCCGCCTCACTTCCCGGCGAAGGCGCGCCGGATCGCGACGCGGTGCTCGAGCTCGTCGGTCAGGTCCACCATCTTGCGTCGTAGCGAGAGGTCGAGCCCATCGCTGTCGATCAGGGCACGGGCCCCTGCCAACGTCCCGTCGTCCAGCGAGGTGATCGGGAAGAACGCTTCAGCCACGTCGGCCAGCAGCCAGCCGCTGAAGGTGTCGACCGTGCCCGGGAGCTCGGCGAAGTAGCGCTCGACGTACGGCGCCGTGAACTGCCCCTGGCCGGTGCGCCACATCCCCAGCCCGGTCGCCTCGAGCTCGTAGTTGGGCACGCTCACCTCGCCGGTGAACCGCTGCCAGGCCCAGGCCTTGGCCTCGGCGTCCGGCAGTGATGCCATCGCCCGGGCGTGCTCGACGCTGGATCGCGCGGTCGGCTCGGCGTCGAGCGCAGCCTGCAGCTCGGCGCGGTCGGTCTCGCCGAGCGTGGCCAGCTGGACCAGGATCCGCCAGCGCAGGTCGAGGTCGATCTCGAGTCCGTCGGGCAGCACCCGGCCCTCGAGCCAGGAGCGGAGCTGGCCCGAGTCACCCGCCGAGCTGACCGTGGCCTGGAAAGCCGCGAGCTGGAGGGTGGACCCGGGTGCCGTCGCCGCCACCTTCGCAGCGGCCACGGCATGCACGCGGCGCAGGGCGCCGGTGGGATCAGCAGCGAGCTCCGCGACCTTTCCGATCGCCCACGGCATCGTGTAGAAGAGGGCGTCGTCGCTGTCCTCGACAGGGATACCGGCCTCGAGCAGGTCGAGGACGTCCATGGGGTCGACCGCAGCGTTGTGGAAACCGCTGCGGACCCCGTTCCAGATGCCGGCCCGCAGCCGGGTGTCCTCCGTGGTGCCGATCAGTGCCTTGAGCGCCACCAGGGTGGTCGAGTCGGGCTCCACCAGCGCCCACGTGTCCTCGTAGGGGTCGAGCAGGACGGCGGCGTCCGCGGCGGCGAAGGGAGTCCCGGGCGCGGTCAGGGTCAGCGACGACAGCTCCCACCTCCCGTCCGCCGCGGTGGCGACGCGGAAGGTGTGCGACCGGTCCGCCGGGTGCCCCTCCGGAGGAGTACGCCGGACCACCCCCGCCGCGCGGTCCAGGACGACGCGGTCGGGGCCCGCGGTCCGCAGCCAGTTGTCGGTGAACCCGGAGAGGTCGGCGGCGCCGGCGTTCTCCCAGCTCGCAAAGAGGTCGTGCATCGTCGCGTTGCCGAACCGGTGCCGGGTGAAGTGGTCGATGACCCCGCCGAAGAAGACGTCGTCGCCCAGCGCCGCGTTGAGCTGCTTGAGGATGCTGGAGCCCTTGACGTAGGAGATGCCGTCGAAGTCCTGGAGGGCCGACGTCGCGTCGAGCGCCCCGTTGCCGGCGACCGGGTGGGTGCTGGGCCGCTGGTCGGCGATCAGTCCCCACTGGCGACGTGCGTAGGCGTTGTGGGTCCACGCGTCGTCGTACTCGGTGACGTCGGCGGTGACCCGGTTGCCCATGTACTCGGCGAACGACTCGTTGAGCCAGAGGTCGTCCCACCACTTCGGGGTGACGATGTTGCCGAACCACTGGTGGGCCATCTCGTGGGCCACGGTCGTGGCGCGCGTGATGCGCACCCCGCGCGTCACCCGCGAGGAGAAGATCAGCGGATCGCGGAAGGTCACGCAGCCCGGGTTCTCCATCGCGCCCGCGTTGAACTCCGGCACGAATGCCTGGTGGTAGTCGCCGAAGGGATAGCGGATGTCGAAGAGTCGGTGGAACTCGTCGAAGCACTGCCTGGTCATCGTGAAGAGCTCGTCCGCATCGGCCTCGAGGTCCTTGGCCAGGGAGGCCCGGGCCGAGAGCCCGAGCGGGATGCCGTCGTGCTCGTCGCGGATCAGGTGGTAGGGACCGGCCACCAGCGTGACGAAGTACGTCGACAGCGGCTGGGTGCGCTCGAACTCCCACCGGCCCGGCTCGACCTGGCTCCCCGGCGCGTTGCCGATGACGACCCAGTCCGAAGGGGCGCTCACGTGGAAGGTGTACGGCGCCTTCAGGTCCGGCTGGTCGAAGCAGGCGAAGATGCTGGGCGCGGCATCCATGAAGGACATGCCGTAGACGTAGCGCTTCCCGTCTGCCGGGTCGACGTGCGCGTGCAGACCCTCGCCGTCGTTGCGGAAGCGCATGGTCGCGTCGACCACCAGCTCGTTGGCCCCGGCGAGGGTCGCGAGCGGCAGGCGCCCACGGACCAGGAGGTCCGGGCTCAGGGATGCGCCGTTGAGGCGCAGCTCGTTCACCGCGGCCGGCTTCAGGTCCACGAAGGTCAGCCCACCGTGGGAGGTGAACCGGATCGTGGTGACCGAGCGGAACGTCGTGTCGTCCGAGGCGAGATCCAGGCGCACGTCGTACTCGTCGACCATGAGCAGGTCGAAACGGGCCTGGGCCTCGGTGCGCTGGAGGCTCTGGAATGGGTTCGTCACGGCGGCAACCCTATGCCCCGGACCGAAGCCCCGGAGTCGTCGGCAGCGGACCGCCGCGTTCGGCAGTCGGGGAGCCCGCGGCGGCTCTAGTCTCAGCGCATGTCGACCACCATCGGAACCCGCCGGAGCCGGGCCCTGCTCTCCATCACCGCCACGCTCGGACTGTTCCTGGCCGCGACCGCACTGCCCGTTCCGGCCAATTCCGCCGAGCCAGCAGGCGACTGCACCCCCGCCTTCCCCGTCTCCGCGCTGGAGCAGGGCGACCCGGTCACGGGCCTGACCGTCACCGCGGGGACGACGCCGGAGCCGTTCACCGGAGAGGTCATCGGCGTCCTCGAGAACGGCATCGGCGCCGGTCTCGACATGGTCATGGTCTCGCTCTCGTCGCCGGTGATCGACCAGGTCGGAGGCATCTGGCAGGGCATGTCGGGCTCGCCGGTCTACGCCGAGGACGGACGCCTCATCGGGGCGGTCGCCTACGGGCTGTCGATGGGGCCCAGCCCGATCGCCGGCGTCACCCCGTGGGAGAAGATGAACGGCTACCTGACCCCCGCTCGGGCCGGAGGCGCGGGGCCCCGCACCGTCCGGGTCGGCGCGACGACCGCGCGGACGATCGCGCGGCACTCGACGGTGACGCGCGCTCAGGCCGCGCACGGCTTCCGTCAACTTCAGATGGGGACCGGGGTCTCCGGGCTGACCAGCCACCGGCTCGCCCAGCTGAACCGCACCCGGCACCACGCCTGGCTGCCACGTCACGCCTACCCGCTCGGCGGTTCGGGGACGACCCGAGCGGCTCGAGCCGGGGCCGGCCCGGAGACCATCGTCGCCGGCGGCAACCTCGCCGCCTCGCTGGCGTACGGCGACGTGACCCAGGCAGGGATCGGCACCGCGACCGAGGTCTGCAACGGTGAGGTGGTCGGCTTCGGTCACCCGCTGGCGTTCCTGGGCGACACCACGCTGACCCTGCATCCAGCGGACGCGCTCTACATCCAGCCCGACCCCGTCTACGCGCCGTTCAAGGTGGCCAACCTGGGAGCGCCCGCGGGCACCATCACCGGTGACCACCTGACGGGCATCACCGGGATCTTCGGACCCTTGCCCGCCACCACCGCGGTCACCTCGACGGCCACGCTGGGTGCCCGCCACCGCACCGGCACCACCCAGGTCTCGGTGCCCGAGGCCACCGCCGGCACGGTCTTCTACGAGCTGGTCGCCAACCACGACCGGGTCGTGGACGGCACCACCGCAGGATCCGAGCTCCTGTCGTGGACCATCAACGGTCATGCTTCGGGCGTGCCGTTCACCCTGGACGCGACCGACCGCTACGTCTCCGCCAACGACATCACCTACGAGACGGGCTTCGAGCTGGCCGACTTCGTCTACTCACTCTCGGGGATCGACGGCGTCACGCTGGACGACGTCCTCATGACGTCGGACATCGTGAAGGATCAGTCCACCTGGCGGGTGACCGGCGTCGAGCAACGCCGCCGCGGTGCCTGGCAGGCGGTGGGCAACGGTTCCCCGGCCGTCGCTCACGCGGGTGGAGAGCTGCTGCTGCGAGCAGTGCTGACCAGCGCGACCGGCGAGCGGACCGTCCCGCTGCGGGTCTCGGTGCCGGACACCGCCGGTGGCACCACCACCCGGCTCCAGCTCGTCGGGGGATCGATGGTCTCCACCGCAGGCGCCAACCCCACCTCGATGGCCCAGGCCGAGCACTACACCTCCAACCTGGTCCGCAATGACCAGGTCCAGCTCAGCGTCGTGTGGTCCTACTCGACCCGGGGGGCCGCGAGCACGTCGACCAGCGACCCGGTGGACAAGGTCGTCACCGGTCACCGGGGCACCACGGTGCTGGTCCGCTAGCACCTATCCTGAGGGTGGGGACCGCAGCACCGGGTCCCCACCCGACCGGGAGCCGAGGAGGGCGAGGCCATGACCGAGCACGACGACCGTGACCGCACCGGGCTTCTGAACCTGATCCGGGAGTCCGTGATCGGCGAGGACCACGTGATGGAGACGCCGTACGGCCGCCGCCGGGTGACCTACGCCGACTACACGGCCTCGGGACGGGCGCTGGGGTTCATCGAGGACTTCATCCGCGACCAGGTGCTGCCCAGCTACGCCAACACCCACACCGAGTCCAGCGGCACCGGACTGCAGACCACGCGCCTGCGCGAGGACGCCCGCCGGATCATCCGCGACGCCTGCGGAGGTGACGACGACTCGGTCGTGATCTTCGCAGGGTCGGGCTGCACCGGAGCGATCGCCAAGCTGATCGGCATCCTGGGCCTTCGGATCCCTTCGGTGCTCGAGGACCGGCACCACCTCACCGAGCACATCGCGCCCAGCGAGCGGCCGGTTGTCTTCATCGGCCCCTACGAGCACCACTCCAACGAGATCCCGTGGCGCGAGTCGATCGCCGACGTGGTCACGATCCGGCAGGATGCCGACGGTGGCGTCGACCAGGAGGATCTCCGCGAGCAGTTGGAGAAGTACGCCGAGCGCCCGCTGAAGATCGGCTCGTTCTCGGCCGCCTCGAACGTCACGGGGATCGTGTCCGACACGGCCGGGATCTCCACGCTGCTCCATGAGCACGGGGCACTGAGCTTCTGGGACTTCGCGGCCGCAGCGCCGTACATCGACATCGAGATGACCGCGACCGACCCCGACCGCCCGCTGTCCTACAAGGACGCGATCTTCCTCTCACCCCACAAGTTCATCGGCGGTCCCTCCACCCCCGGTGTCCTGGTCGGGCGTCGGGAACTGTTCACCAACCGAGTGCCCGACGTGCCCGGGGGCGGCACCGTGGTCTACGTCAACGACGACGACCACCGCTACCTCGACGACCCGACGCATCGCGAGGAGGGCGGGACGCCCGCGATCATCGAGTCGGTGCGCGCCGGGATGGTCTTCCAGCTCAAGCAGGCCGTCGGCACCGCGACCATCCGCGCCCAGGAGGACCGCCACCTGCGGCACGCCGTGGCGGCGTGGCACGACGAGGCCGGCATCGAGCTTCTCGGCAACCTCGAGGCCAAGCGCCTGTCGATCGTCTCGTTCGTGCTGCGCTCGCCGTCGGGACGCTACCTGCACCACAACTACGTCGTGGCGCTGCTCAACGACCTGTTCGGCATCCAGTCCCGCGGCGGCTGCTCCTGCGCCGGGCCCTACGGCCACCGGCTGCTGGGCATCGACCTGGCCCGCTCTCACGAATTCGAGCGCGAGATCAGCGGTGGCTGCGAGGGGATCAAGCCCGGATGGGTGCGAATCAACTTCAACTACTTCGTCTCCGACGCGGTGGCCGACTACCTCGTCGAAGCGGTCCGGCTGGTCGCGCGCGACGGTTGGCGGCTGCTCGACGACTACTGCTTCGACGCCGCCACCGGCATGTGGCGCCACCGCAACGGGGTGGTCACCCCACCGCTGAGCCTCCACGACATCTCGTACGCCCGCGGGGTTGCGTCGATGCCCACCAACCAGGCCACCGGGGGAGAGGAGCTCCTCGCCGAGCATCTCCGGGACGGGGCCGCGATCCTGGCCGCGGCCCCGGGCCCGGACCTGTCTGAGCACCCCGCGAGCCTCAGCGCCGACTTCGAGCACCTGCGCTGGTTCGACCTGCCGGTGGCCTGCCTCGAGGTCTGAGCGCACCTCGGAGCACAGCGCTCAGAGGCGGACGATCATCTTGCCGGTGTTGGCACCGCGCATCAGGTCGAGGAACGCCTCCGGAGCGTTCTCGAGTCCGTCCACGACGGTCTCGCGGGCGGTGAGCTTCCCCTCGGCCACCCAGGCGCCCGCCCGGCGGTAGAACTCCGGTGCCAGATCCCCGTGGTCGCTGACGATGAACCCGCGCAGCGTGAGCCGCTTGCTCACGATCATCATCATGTTCCGCGGGCCCGGCGTCGGCTCGTCCGCGTTGTACTGGGCGATCGCGCCACAGGCTGCGATCCGGCCGTTGTCGCGCAGGTGGAACATCGCTGCCTCGAGATGGTCGCCGCCCACGTTGTCGAAGTAGACGTCGAACGGCGCGTGCGGCTTGAGCAGCTTGCCGACCGGGCCGTGCTTGTAGTTCACGGCCGCGTCGAAGCCCAACTCGTCGGTGAGCCAGGCGACCTTGTCGTCGGAGCCGGCGGTGCCGACGACCTTGCCGGCCCCCAGGAGCCGGGCGAGCTGGCCGGCCACCGAGCCCACGGCACCCGCGGCCCCGGAGACCAGCACCGCATCACCCTCGGTCAGCCCGGCGATCCGGGTCAGGCCGGCGTACGCCGTCAGTCCGGGCATGCCGAGCACCCCCAGGTAGGCGCTGGCAGGCACCTGCGAGACGTCGACGCGGCGAGCGGCCTTCGCCGACAGCAGGGCGTGGCCCCGCCATCCGGCCTGGTGCAGGACGGTGTCGCCGACCTGGAGCGAGTCGTCGGCCGAGGCGACCACCTCGCCGACGGCCCCGCCGTCCAGGGGAGCGTCGAGCTGGAACGGCGGAACGTAGGACTTCACGTCGTTCATCCGACCGCGCATGTAGGGATCGACCGACATGAAGGTGTTGCGGACCAGGACCTGTCCCGGCTCCGGCTCCGGAAGGTCGGCTTCGACGAGGCGGAAGTTCTCGGCGGTCGGCCAGCCGGAAGGACGTGAGGCGAGGTGGATCTCGTGAGTCGTGGTGGTCATGCTCCCGATCCTGTCAGCCGCCTGGGCGCGATCGGATCCACCCGGTGCGACAACCCCCACGGGGTGGGCGAGATCACGCTGTCGTGGATGTCGGGAGACCCAGCCCGGGGACCTAGAATGTAAGAGGCGAACGCCGCCATTACTTATTACACAACAAACGGCCCACGGACCGGCCGAAAGGGATGATCACCTCATGAACACGCAGCTCGCCCTGGCCTTCGGGATCGTCGACATGCGCGCCCACAGCGATCAGGACCAGGCGCTGATGCGCAACGTGGAGCTCGCCCGGCAGGACGCCCGACGGGTCCGACGCTCGCTGCGCCAGCGCACTCGCTGACGCCGGGCCCCAGACACAACGGACCCGGACGCAACGGACCCGGACGCAACGGACCCCGGGCACCAGGCCCGGGGTCCGTCACACGTCTGGTCGTGCTGGGGGAGTTCCTCAGCCCTGGAGAGCCAGGGCGAACTCCACCTTGCCGGCGGGGTCGACGGCTGCGTCGAGGACCTTGTCGTCGAGCATGAGCGCGGCTCCCTCGTCGAGGTAGACGGTGGCTCCGTTCTGCTCCAGGGTCTGGTCGCCCGGCTCGGGCGCCTCGGCCGCGCTGACGGCGAAGGTGGGCTCCGGGGCTTCTTCGGAGGTGATCCGCAGACCCGCGGTCTCGGCGAGACCGGACTGCGTGGTGATGTCCTTGACGATCGTGCTGGCGTTCTCGGTGAGGGTGAGCATGACTCGCCTTCCGATTGGCGTGCAGGGGCAACCTCCACCATCCCCAACGACCCGCGTTGACGCAAACCACGGCCCGATCCGGGCGTGTTCGTCGGGTTGTCAGACGATCTCGTCCGGGCGGTGCGGTCGACGTACGGCGATCACCTCGGGCGGCAGCCCCCACTCGTCGCCGCCGAGCCGGGAGAGCGGCTGCAGGTGCGCCATGGCCGGGCGTCCGTCGATGAGGGCGGCGTCATCCACCGTGATCGCCACGACCCGCCCCAGGATCAGGGTCGAGTCGCCGAGTTCCTGGGTCGAGTGCAGGGTGCACTCCAGGGAGGCCGGTGAGGCGGCCACCCGCGGGGGCGCCACCAGATCGCTCGGCTCGAGGGCGATGCCCAGCGCCTGCGCCTCGTCCACGTCGGGACCGAAGCGCGCGCTGCTGTTGTTGACCTGCTCGAGCAGGGCTCGGGTGGCGAGGTTCACCACGAACTCTCCGGTCGCGAGCACGTTGGCGAGGGTGTCCTTCTTCCCGACCGAGGTGAACGACACGATCGGGGGACGCGCGCAGGCGACGCTGAAGAACGAGTGCGGGGCGAGATTCCCGAGGCCGGCTGCGTCCAGCGTGGAGATCCAGGCGATCGGGCGGGGCACCACAACGGCCGTGAGCAGCTGGTAGGGGTTGACCTCGGGGTCGTCACAGCGGAAGACGGAGCGCATGTCGCGACAGTACGGCGCTGCCCGGCACGGCGGCCGAGGAGGTCTGGCAGGCTGGGCGACATGAGCGACCAGAACGCCGACTCCAGCCCGGATGCCAGCCCCGACCCGACCCTGCGCCGCATCGACCTGACCAGGATCGGGCCCACCCGCTACAAGGCGACCAACGCTCGCGGGGGCGTGCTCCCGATCGGCTCCGGTGACGATCCCGACTTCACCCCGGTCGAGCTGCTGCTGGCGGCGCTGGCCGGCTGTGGCGCGATCGACCTCGAACTGATCACCGGCAAGCGGGCCGAGTCGGTCGCGTTCGACGCCGTGGCCACCGGGCACAAGGTCCGCGACGAGCAGGGCAGCCACCTGGTCGGGCTGACCGTCAGCTTCGACGTCACCTTCCCCGTGGGTGAGTCCGGTGACCGGGCCCGCGAGGTGGTCCCGCGCACCCTCCAGCAGATCCAGGACCGGCTCTGCACGGTCGGGCGCACCGTCGCGATCGGCGAGCCCACCGCCTACATCACGACGGACTGAGCGGTGGTTGTCGACGTGCAGGTGGAGTCGGTGATCGCCCGACCGGTGGCCGAGGTCTCGGCGTACGCCGTCGACCCCACCAACGCCCCCAGCTGGTACGTCAACATCAAGAGTGTCGAGTGGCGCACCACGCCGCCGGTCGCGGTCGGCTCCCGGACGGACTTCGTGGCCACCTTCCTCGGCAGACGGATCGCCTACACCTACGAGGTGCTCGAGCTTGTGCCGGGCGAGCGGCTGACCATGCAGACCGCGCAGGGGCCGTTCCCGATGCGGACCACCTACACCTGGGCGCCGGTGCCCGAGGGAACCCGGATGACCTTGCGCAACACCGGAAAACCGACAGGCTTCGCCCGTCTCACCGTGCCGGTGATGGAGATCGCGATGCGACGCGCGATGACCAAGGACCTCGCCACCCTCGCTCTGATCCTGACCAGGTGATGGCCGCCGACGCCGACCTCGGTCCTTGGACGGCCGTTCCTGCACAGCACGGCAGGCGGTTCGTGGTGACCGGCGCCAGCAGCGGGATCGGCCTGGAGACCGCTCGGCGGTTGGTCTCGGTCGGTGCGGATGTGGTGATGGCGGTCCGCAACCCGGCCAAGGGCCAGGCCCTGGCCGACCACCTGGTGGGCCTGGCACCGGGGCGGGTCACCGTGCAACGTCTCGACGTCGCCGACCTCGCCTCGGTGCGGGAGTTCGCCGGCCGGGTCGGGCCAGTCGACGTACTGGTCAACAACGCCGGGGTGATGGCGGTGCCGTTCACCCGCACCGCCGACGGCTTCGAGTCCCAGCTCGCGACCAACCACCTCGGGCACTTCGCGCTGACCAACCTCCTGCTGCCGCGGCTCACCGACCGGGTGGTCGTCGTGGCCTCGCAGTCGCACCGCACGGGTGAGCTGGACCTGGCGGACCTGGACTGGGAACGCCGCGGCTACCGGCCGTACGCCGCCTATGCGGCTTCCAAGCTGGCCAATCTGCTGTTCGCCGGGGAGCTTCAGCGGCGGCTCACCGCGGTCGGCTCGACGCTGCGGGTGACGGCGGCCCACCCGGGCTACACCTCGACGGCCATCCAGGGTGGCACCGGCAACGCGGCGTTCACGCGGCTGGCCGACCTCGGAAACCGGCTCTTCGGCATGCCCGCCTGGCAGGGCGCGCTGCCGACGCTGTACGCCGCGAGCATGGACCTGCCCGGCAACACCTATGTGGGACCGAACCGGTTCCGCGAGCTCCACGGGTGGCCGACGCTGGTCGGGCGGAGCAGGACGGCCAGCGACCCCGACCTCGCCCGCGGGCTGTGGGAGACGTCGGAGTCGCTGACCGGGATCCCGTTCCCGTTCTGAGGGCCCGGATCTGACGATGGTTCAGTTGGCCGTCACGCTCGAGAACTCGACGGTCTCCTTGGGAGCTCCGTCGGGGCCGCCGCTGTCGGTGCCCATGTCGGCGACACCCTTGACGATCTGGAGGCTGGCGTCGTCGATGCTGCCGAAGACCGTGTAGTTCGGGTCCAGCACGGAGGAGTCGCCGTACACGATGAAGAACTGCGAGCCGTTGGTGTCGGGGCCGGCGTTGGCCATCGCGAGCACGCCGGGCCCGTACTTCTCGTCGCCGGTCAGCTCGTCGGCGAACGAGTAGCCGGGGCCACCCATGCCGCTGGCTGTCGGGTCACCGCACTGCAGGACGTAGATCCCCTGGGTGGTGAGGCGGTGGCACTTGGTGCCGTCGAAGTAGCCCTGGTCGGCCAGCGAGACGAACGAGTTGACCGTGCAGGGGGTCGCGTCGGCGTCGAGGGTGGCCTGGAGGTCGCCGACGCTGGTCTTCATCGTCACCGCGACCTCGCCGCTCACGGCGGCATGGTCTGGCGGCAGGTCGACCTTCTTGGCGGGCGCGGAGCCGTCGGCCTTGTAGGTGCAGGCCGGGCCGGTCGCGTCCCGGGTCGGGGCGGCGTCCTTGGCGGTGGTGGAGGAGTCGCCCGAGCAGCCGGAGAGGGCGGCGACGGCCACCAGCGTCGCGAGGGCGGCCAGCGGGACAGCGAGGGGTCGAGTCAACATGGGGTCGATGGTAGGGGAGCGGTCACGAGTTCAGTCCACGGGCAGCCACCGACCACGGCCGCAGGGCGCCCTCTTCCTCGGCGTACAGCGTGTCGACGAGGTTGACGGCATTGCACACGTGGTTGGGGACCAGGTCGACCTGGCTGCCGAGCGCCGGCAGGGGAGCGCCGTCGAGATCGGCGACCGCGTGGTGCTCGGACAGGAGCACGACCCGCGCGTCGGGGTGGTCGAGGAGGCGCCCGAAGCCGGTGGCGTAGGGCGCCCGGTCGGCGCCGAGCACCTTGCTCCCGGCGTCGAGGACCAGCCGCCCGCCGGCGTGGCTGATCACGGTCGTGCGGCAGGTCAGCGAGATGTCCTGGGGTCGCATCGAGCCGAGCTCCCACTGCTGAGCGTCACCGAAGACGTAGACGCCGGGGCGCAGCTCGGTGAGCAGGTCGGTGTCGGAGTGCGCCAGGCTCGGGGTCGAACCGCCGCTCACCACCCGCGACTCGATACCTTCGGCCCGCATCGCCTCCACCGCGATCGCAAGGGCCGTGGCTTCGTCGTCCGCCGCCGAGGCCAGCGTGTCGGGGGCATAGCTGTGGCCCGGGAAGGTGAAGACACCACGCACCTCGAGCCCGGCCCGACGCGCCGTCGTCGCAACCCGGCCCGCGCCGTGGGGCAGGACACCACTGCGGTGGTGGCCACAGTCCAGCTCGACCAGCACTTCGACGGGCAGCCCGCCGAGCAGCCGACCGGCGTTGGCGGCGCCCTCGACCGAGTCCACGCCGATGGCGACCGAGGCGTCCGCGGCCAGGTCACGCAGCCGGACTGCCGAGGCGTCGTCGAGCCACAGTGGGTAGGCGATGAAGACGTCGGTGACTCCGTGGCGCACGAAGGTCTCGGCCTCGCCGATCGTGGCCACGCTGATCCCGGTAGCCCCGGCGCCGAGCTGGAGTCCTGCGATCTCGAGCGTCTTGTGCGTCTTGACGTGCGGGCGCAACGCCACCCCGGACATCACCGCATGCTCCGCCGCTCGACGTACGTTGGCGCGCAGCCGCACCAGGTCCACCCGGAGGTACGGCGTCGTGGGCGTCACTGCTCCTCGTGAGTGTCCGGGTCGCCGCCGAAGAGGCGTCCGTCGGCGCGGCCGAGGGCCGAGATGGCCGCGATCTCGTCTTCGCTGAGCTCGAAGCCGAAGACGTCGAGGTTATCGCGCTGACGGCCCGGGGTGGCCGACTTCGGGATCGGGATCGAACCAAGCTGGACCTGCCAGCGCAGGATCACCTGGCCGGGCGTGACCCCGTGCGCTGCGGCAGCTGCCGCGACAGCCGGCTCGGTGAAGGGCGCCTGGCGCTTGCCCAGCGGGCTCCACGACTCGGTGCGGATGCCGAGCCGGGCGTGGACAGCACGCATCCCCGCCTGCGGGAAGTAGGGGTGCATCTCGATCTGGTTGACGACCGGAGTCACACCGGTCTCGTCGATGATCCGCGTCAGGTGCGCTTCGGTGAAGTTGGAGACACCGATCGCACGGACGAGGCCCTCGCGCTGGAGGTCGACGAGGGCCCGCCAGGCCTCGGGGTAGCGCCCGACGCTCGGGTTGGGCCAATGGATGAGGTGCAGGTCGAGGTGCTCGAGGCCGAGGCGGGTCAGCGAGTCGCGCACGCTGGCGATCGCGTCGTCGTAGCCGTGGTCGCGGCCGGGCAGCTTGCTGGCGACCTGGATCCAGTCGCGGGGGATCCCGGAGCGCCGGATCGCCTCGCCCACCTCGGCCTCATTCTCGTAGTTCACCGCGGTGTCGAGCAGGCGGTAGCCCACGTGCAACGCCGACGTGATCGCCTCGATGCCCTCGGCGCCCTTGAGCGGGTAGGTGCCGAACCCGATCGCCGGGAGGCTGGTGCCGTCACTCAGCTCGTACGTCGGGATGGTCGCCATGCCCCCAACGTTAGGACCCGTCCAGGAACTGCGGTTCAGCAGACGCCTGTCGATCCGCGATCGCAAGTCCCGCACCCCACCCCGGCGCGACCGCCATGCGGCGGCACGATGGTGCTCATGTCGTGCCCCGTGCGTGCCAACGCCCGGGCCACTGCAGAGTTGGAGTTCCACATCTCGCCAGCCCCGAGCTCGTCTCTGCTCCGGGCCAGCACCGCATCTCGTGGCCGAACGCGCGGAACCGACCGAGCGGTCAGGGGCGAAGATCACGCGTCGAGCTCAGCCAGCACGGCACCGATCATGTCGAGCGACTCGGCCGTGATCGGGTCCAGGACGAGCTGCAGGTGCGTGGCACCCAGGTCGGCCAGTCCGCGCACGTGGTCGGCCAGGCTGTCGGGCGTGACCGTCGTGACCTTCGCGTCGTACGCCTGACCCATCAGCCTGCCCTGACCGCCGGGAAGCGTGACCAGGACCGCTGCCGTCGCATCGACGTGACGGCCTTCCGGCATGCCCGCGTCGACCTCGGCCTTGATCTCGGCAAACCGCGTGACCGAGTTGTCGTAGAGGCTCCACCAGATGTTCCAGGAGTCCACGACGGGCAACCCGATGCTCAGCATCCTTGGGCTGTTCGAGCCCAACATGATCGGCGGTCCTCCCTCCCGGACCGGCCGCGGGTCGAGGACGCAGTCGTCGACGTCGTAGAACTGGCCGTGGAACGTAGTTCGCCCCTCCCGCAGCAACGGGGCGATGATCGCGAGCGCCTCCTCGAAGCGAGAGACGCGCCGGTCATAGGGATGACCGAACGCACTGAACTCCCGGTGATTCCAGCCCGCCCCCAGGCCGACGATGAGCCTGCCCTGCGAGATTGCGTCGACGGTCGCAGCCTGCTTGGCCAACATCGCGGGCGCGTGGAAGCCCGTCGAGGCGACCAGCGGTCCGATCTCCACCCGTTCGGTGACCGCCGCGATGGCCGCGAGCGTCGTCCACGCCTCGTACGGGCCGCGGGTCGACCCGTCCGGCAGGTCGTAGACCAGGTGGTCACCTACCCAGATCGAGTCGAAGCCGACCGCCTCAGCCCGCCTGGCCAGGTCCAGATACTCCGGCCACGGCACGAACCGCTCCACCTCGGGCAGTTGGACACCGACCTTGCAGGGGCGCGTCATGGGGCAAACCTAGGGACTGGCGCTGTTCGGCGTCCATCCGTGCATCGGCTGCCCGTTCGACCGGGGTACGTTTGGGCCCGGGGGTGAGAGCAGCGTGACGGGAAGCACGATCTTCGGCTCGAGCCCGTTCGCGCAGTACTGGCGAGCCAGTGCGGTGTCGGAGTTCGGGACGTACGTCACCTTGTTCGCCCTGCAGGCTCTGGTGGTTCTCACCCTCGACGGATCGACCGCAGACGTCGGCTGGCTCAACGCGGCGCGCTGGCTTCCGTACCTCCTCTTCGGGCTCGTGGTGGGCGCGATCGTGGATGGCCGACGCAGGCTGCCGCTGATGGTGAGCACCGATCTGGTGCAGGCTGCGCTGCTGCTGATGATCCCCGTGACCTGGTGGCTCGGTGTGTTGTCGTTGCCCACGCTGCTGCTGATCGTGGTTGCCTACGGCACCGCCGCGGTGGTCAACTTCGCCGCGGCCACGTCGTTGCTGCCACGACTGCTCGAGGCCCGACACCTCCAGCCCGCCCACGCCCGCCTCGACGGGGCCGATGCCGTGGCATCGATGGCAGGCCCGGCGATCGGCGGGCTGCTGGTCAGCGGGGTCGGCGCACCACTCGCGGTGCTCGTCGACTCCATGACCTACGTGTACTCGGCGCTCACCCTGCGCCGGATCAACCTGGACGAACCGGCGGCGCGCACCGGTGCCACCGCGCGGGGTCTCCTGAGCGAGGTGGCCGAAGGAGTCCGATGGGTCTACCGGGGCTCCGGCCTGGTCGCGCTGGCCCTCTCGACGCACGCCTGGTTCGTCGGCAACGCGATCGTCGGAGTGATGCTCGCTCCCTACGTCCTGCGCACCCTCGACCTGACGCCCTACCAGTTCGGACTGACGGGTGCTGCTGGCGGGATCGGCGCCGTCGTCGGCGCTGCCATCACCACTTGGGTTGGCCGGCTGCTGGGCACCGGTCGCACGATCATCCTCTGTCACCTGTTGAGCGCGCTCGCGGTCGTCCCGATGGTGCTCGCCGGGCAGCACACGACGTCGGTCGCGGCGCTCGCCCTCATGGTTCTCGGTGTGGGCATCTACGGGCTCGGCCTGGGCATGAGCAACTCCCACCAGACGAGCTACCGGCAGCTGGTCACGCCCGACGAGCTGCAGGCGCGCACCAACACCACCATGCGCTCGCTCAACCGAGCGGTGATCGTGATCGTCGCGCCCATCGCCGGAATCCTCGCCGACGCCTGGGGCATCCGGCCCATGCTGGTCACCTCGACGGTGATCTTCGCTCTGGTCGCGGCGGGGCTCGCCGCCACCCCGTTCCGCCTCGTGCGGGCCCCGGCGTAGCGAGCAGCCCGACGAGCGACCCGGGCGAGAGTCGCTCGGCCTCCACCGTCGCTGTGCACTCAGACTTCCGGGAGGTCGTCGAGCAGCCCCCGCACCAGGTCGTACGACGCCCGGTCGGCTGCCGCGACGAGCCCGCGGGCATGTTCGCCCTGGGGGGAGTAGGGGAGTCCGTCGAGGGTGCCGACGAAGCCGCCGGCCTCGCTGAGGAGCAGCGCTCCGGGCGCGTGGTCCCAGGCCTTCGGATGCGCGTAGAGGACGTAGTCCGCGGCGCCCTCCACGAGGTGCGGGTAGTCGACCCCGCAGCAGACCCAGGTGAGCTCGAGCGGGCTCAGCCCGCGGAGGGTGTGACCGAGCCACGAGCGCCGTGAGGTGACGCCGCGCGGTGCTTCGGGGACTGGGGGACGGGTCAGCCGGACTCCGTTGCGCCAGGCGCCGGCGCCACGCTCGGCGACGTAGGCCACCTCGTGCTGTGGCTGCCAGATCCAGCTCCGTACGGTCTCGCCACCGCGCAGCTCGGCGACCATCACGGCGTGGTCGGGGGAGCCGGCGACGAAGTTCTGGGTGCCGTCCACCGGGTCGACGGTGAAGGCGTGGTCGGCCGCGCGGAAGCGGTCCGGTGCGGTGGTGTCGGTCTCCGTGGCCTCCTCGCCGAGCACGAACGCATCCGGATTGGCGGCCTGCAGGGCTTCGGTGAGCAGCACCTCGGCCTCGTGGTCGGCCACGGTCACCAGATCACCGGGGTTCTTTTCCATGACCTCGCCCGCCGCCAGGTCGCGGAACCGCGGGTTGATGACCTGTTCGGCCACCTGCTGGAGCAGCTTGAGGACGTCGTCGGTCTCCACGGCGTCGAACCTACCGAGCGGCCGCACCGTCGGGTCAGTCGGTCTCGGGGCGCGCCTCGTGTCCGGGGGCGCCCTGGGTACGCCGCGCCTCCTTCATCTCCGCCTCGTAGAGGTGGCGTCGGCCGCCCATGAGCTCGTCTCGAGCCAGCGCCTCCAGCTCGCGGAAGGTGGCGTAGTAGCCGTCGTCGTACTCCTCCACGATCTGGAAGGTCCAGCGCCCCTCGAGCACGTTGCGACCGACGAGATCGCGGTCGAGCCGGTCGGCGAGCTCGGTGTGGCCGGCGTCGCGGAGGTCCTGGACGCCGTCGCCCAGCGTGAGGTCCGCGGTGCCGGAGAGCCGGTGGAAGTTGTAGAGGTGGCCGCGGGCGATTTCGATCGCTTCCAGCGCCTCGGACACCTTGCCGAGGGCTGCCACGGTGGCGTCGTCGACACCGTCGGGCCTGCGGTGAGCTGTGTCTGGCTGGTCGTCACTCATGCGGGCAGAGTAGCCGCGGGGGCCTTGAAGCTGCTGGGGTCAGGCGAGCCAGTCGGCGTAGAAGATTCCCAGGCCAGCCGCGACGCACACACCGGCGATGATCCAGAAGCGGATCACCACGGTGACCTCGTCCCATCCCAGGTGCTCGAAGTGGTGGTGGATCGGGGCGATCCGGAAGATGCGGCGCCCCGTGCCCGTGAGCCGCCTGGTCAGCTTGAAGTAGCTCATCTGCAGCAGCACACAGACGGTCTCGAACACGAACAGTCCGGCGACGACGACCATGAGGAGCTCGGTCCGGGACATGATCGCCAGCCCGGCGAGGGCGCCACCGATGGCGAGGGAGCCGACGTCGCCCATGATGATCCGGGCGGGCTTGGCGTTCCACCACAAGAAGCCGATGCAGGCCGCACTGATGGCTGCCGCGAGCACCGCGAGGTCGAGGGGGTCGCGCACCTGGTAGCACTGCGACTCCACCACAGTGGGCCGCGAAGATCCGCAAAGCTGGTTGTTCTGCCAGACATTCACGAACGTGTAGGCGCCGAAGACCATCGTCGAGGCGCCAGTGAGCAGACCGTCGGCGCCATCGGTGAGGTTGGTGGCATTTGATGTTGCGGTGACGATGAACCAGATGACCAGCAGGACCACGACCAGAGGCAGCTTGATCCCCCAGTCGTGAGTGGTGGAGAGGTACGTCGAGGCCGGCCGGACGCCTCGATCGTCGGCGAAGAACTGCGTGGCCAGGATCCCGAACGCGAGCGCGACCACCGTCTGGCCGAGCACTTTGCCTCGGCTGCTGAGGCCGGCGTTGTGCTGCTGGTAGACCTTGATGTAGTCGTCGAGAAACCCCACTGTCCCGCAGCCGAAGAAGAGCAGCAGCACGAGCCACACGCTGGCGCTCGGTTGACCGCCGGTCAGGAGCGTGGCCATCAGGTACGCGACCGTGGCACTCAACAGGATCACCAGACCACCCATTGTCGGGGTGCCCCGCTTCACATGGTGGGTCGTCGGGCCGTCGTCCCTGATCGGCTGGCCGAACCCGTGTCGGGTGAACCAGCCGATGGCGACCCACGTCCCCAGCAGTGAGCAGACCACCGCCAGCCCGCCGCTCAGGAGAATTGCCCGCATGAAACGTCAGCCCCCTCGGCCGTCCGGATGTGCGATCCCTTCCAGGCATGAGGGAGTCGTGTCGCCGCAATTGTGGTCAGAAGTATCGGCGAGGCGGTCAAGGCGCGCCGCCTGGGCGGCGCGCGGGCAGCGTCGATCACCCGGCGGGGTGCCGGGTGATCG
>JBKJLD010000061.1:0-29552 GCA_046597165.1 Nocardioides sp. | reverse complement strand
GATCTGCGTGGAGGCCGATGCGGCGTTGATCGCAAGGACGTCGTACGGGGCGTCGGGGTTGAGCGCCATCACGGTGATGACGACCTGGACCTCGTTGCGCAGACCCTTCTTGAAGGTGGGGCGCAGCGGGCGGTCGATGAGGCGGCAGGTGAGGATCGCGTCCTCACCGGGACGACCCTCGGACCGGAAGAACGAGCCGGGGATCTGGCCCACGGCATACATCCGCTCCTCGACGTCGATCGTCAGGGGGAAGAAGTCGAAGTGGTCCTTGGGGTGCTTGCCGGCCGTGGTGGCCGAGAGCAGCATGGTGTCGTCGTCGAGGTAGGCGGTCACCGAACCGGCGGCCTGGCGGGCGAGGAGCCCGGTCTCGAACTTGACGGTGCGGGTGCCGAACTTACCGTTGTCGATCACGGTTTCGACGGCGGAGATGATGGGTCCCCCATCATTGGACTGAGTCAAAGGGTTTCGTTTCCTTCGTTCGCGGAGCGATCCGCGGCGTCCCGCTGAGGGGCGGGGCTCTCGATTCGAGGATCCCGCCGGACTCCCTCACCTGTCATTTTCGTGGGAGGGGGCCGGTCTTCGATCGAGGCCCGCAGCGCCTCCCCGACCTGCGGGGATCCCTGAGAGCCACTACCGAGGACCGGGCCAGAACGTGCGGGTCGCTCCTGGTTGCGTGGACATGCATGTTGAGTTGTGGTGCGGTCCGAGCCTAGCGGGCGCGGACCCAAATGTGACGAGAGCGGCTGCCCCTGCGGGGCAGCCGCTCCGCCCCACTGTGCTTGGTTCCCTGGGCTGGGATCAGCGACGCAGGCCGAGACGCTCGATGATGGAGCGGTAGCGCTCGATCTCGGACTTCTGCAGGTAGTTCAGGAGCCGACGGCGCTGGCCGACGAGCAGCAGCAGACCACGACGGCTGTGGTGGTCGTGCTTGTGGGTCTTGAGGTGCTCGGTGAGGTGCGCGATGCGGAAGCTCAGCAGAGCCACCTGCACCTCCGGCGAACCGGTGTCACCCTCGCCAGTGGCGTACTCGGCGATGATCTTCTTCTTGGTTTCCGCGTCAGTACCGATCGACATACGGGGGTTCCTTCCGGTTCGTTGCGCGGCGCGCCGGGGCCTGTTCACCCGGGCACTCTGGATCCGCGGCCGTTTGACGGCGTCGTCACCCCTGAGGGCAACCGGAGAAGACTAGCAGCGGCGTGTCGCGGCACCCAAAACGCTGGACCGGAGTATCAGACGGCCGGAGGCACCTCGTCGCGACGCTCCGAGACGGTCTGGGAACCGTCGGCGTGCGTGGTGACTGCCGAGGTACGCCGGCTCCGGTTCATCTGCACGGCCGTGAGCATGATGATGAGCAGCCCGGCCGCCGCCAGGATCCAGCCCACCATGGTCAGGTCCACGTTGTTGATCGCGTCGGTCACTGCCAGCGCCAGGATGAGTCCCAGCGCCAGGAGGAAGACTCCGAGTCCGTATCCCATTTGATCGATCCCTTCGGTCGTGCCGCCCCCCACGGAGCGGACCTCAGACACCGTACCCATCTGAGGTGGCACCATGCGCGGGTGGAGACTTCGCGAATCGGCGTGTGCAACCTGTGTGAGGCCATCTGTGGGCTGCGACTGACCATCGAGGACGGGGCGGTCACCAGCGTCCGCGGGAATCCCGACGACCCCCTGTCCCGTGGCCACATCTGCCCCAAGGGCGTGGCCATCGGCGACATCCACGCCGACCCCGACCGGCTGCGCAGGCCAGTACGCCGCGTCGGCTCCGGGGACGACACCTCGTGGGTGGAGATCGGGTGGGACGAGGCGCTCGACCGGGTCGCCGACGGCCTGGCCACGGCGATCAACAGCCACGGCCGGGACGCCCTGGGCATCTACCTCGGCAACCCCAACGCCCACAGCCTGGGTTCGCTCACCCACGGCACCGCCATGGTCAAGGGCTTCCGCACCCGCAACAAGTTCAGCGCCACCTCCGTGGACCAGCTGCCCCACCAGTTCCTGGCGCACCTGATGTACGGCCACCAGCTCTTCATCCCGGTCCCCGACCTCGACCGCACGTCGTACTTCCTGGTCTTCGGTGCCAACCCGGTGGCGTCCAACGGCTCCCTCATGACCGCGCCGGACTTCCCCGGGCGCCTGCGGGAGCTCAAGGCCCGCGGCGGACGGATGGTGGTCTTCGACCCGCGGCGCACCGAGACCGCCCAGGTCGCCTCCGAGCACCACTTCGTGCGGCCGGGCAGCGACGCCTTCGTCCTGCTGGCGATGGTGCAGGTGCTGTTCGCCGAGGGGCTGACCCGTCCGGCGGCGTACGTCGACGGGCTGGACGCCGTCGCCGACGCCGTCACCGACTTCACCCCGGAGCGGGCCGAGCAGATGAGCGGGGTACCCGCCGAGGAGATCCGGCGCGTGGCCCGCGACTTCGCGACCGCCGACAGCGCGGCCGCCTATGGCCGGGTCGGCGTCTCGACCCACGCGTTCGGGACCGTCTCGCAGTGGGCGATCCAGCTGCTGAACATCCTGACGGGCAATCTGGACCGCGAGGGCGGCGTGCTGGTCACCACACCGGCGATCGACGCGGTCGGCACCGGCCTGATCGGTCCCGGGCACCACGACGTGTGGCGCAGTCGGGTCCGCGACCTCCCCGAGTTCGGCGGGGAACTGCCCGTGTCGGTCCTCCGCGAGGAGATCGAGACCCCCGGTCCCGGCCAGATCCGGGCGCTGCTCACGCTGGCCGGCAACCCCGTGCTGTCGACCCCGGACGGCGGCGCGCTCGACCGGGCGCTCGGCGGGCTGGACTTCGTGGCGGCCGTGGACATCTACGTCAACGAGACGACCCGGCATGCCGATGTGATCCTGCCGCCGACCACGGCCCTGGAGCGCGACCACTACGACCTGGTCTTCCATCTGCTCGCCGTCCGCGACACGGCACGGTTCACGCCCGCGGTGCTCCCCAAACAGCGCGGAGCGCTGCACGACTGGCAGATCTACCGCGAGATCGCCCGGCGCACCCAGGCCCGGCTGACCACGAAGGCGCCGCTGAAGAAGCGCCTGGAGCAGCGGCTCCGCCTGACGGTCAGTCCCACGTTCCTCGTCGCGATGCTCCTGCGCCGCGGCAGCTCCGGCGTGCGGATGCGCGACCTGCGCAAGAACCCGTCCGGCGTCGACCTGGGTCCGCTCCGCGTCGGCCAGCTGCCGGACCGGATCCCGCACCACTCCAAGCAGGTCCACGCTGCCCCCGCCCTGGTGCTCGCGGACCTCGACCGGCTCCGGGCGGTGGCCGCCCCGGCGGGCGACGATCTGCTCCTGATCGGACGCCGCCACCAGCGCGACAACAACTCGTGGATGCACAACACCGGGCGGCTGACCAAGGGACGACCGCGTCACCACCTCCTGATCCACCCCGACGATCTGGCCGCGCGCGGCCTCACGGACGGTACGACAGTCACGGTGGCCTCCCGGGTGGGCTCGGTCCAGGTGGAGGTGCGTGCCACCGACGAGATGATGCCCGGCGTGGTGAGCCTGCCGCACGGCTACGGCCACAGCAGGGTCGGCACCCGGACCCCGGGCGCCGACCTGGTGCCCGGCGTCTCGATCAACGACCTGACCGACCCCGAGCTGCTCGACATGAGCGGGAACGCCGCCTTCAACGGCGTGCCCGTCACGGTCGGCCCCGGAACCGCCTGACGGGACCTGGTTCAGCCCCCCAGCACCGCCAGCACAGCCGCCCGCCCGGCCATGGGGTCGGATGCGGCCAGCGCCGCCTCGGCGGCGTCCTCACAGGCGTCCATGCCCACCGAGAGCAGGCGGGCACCCACCGGGCGCACCGCTGCAGCCGCCATCGACAGCGACGTGACCCCCATCCCGACCAGGGCGCAGGCAAGCAGCGGGTCGGCGGCAGCCTCCCCACAGACCCCGACCGGCTTGCCCGCCACGCGGCCGGCCTCCGCGGTGATCGCGATGAGCTGGAGCACCGCCGGCTGCCACGGATCGGTCAGGTGGGCCAGGTCGGTGGCCATCCGGTCGGCAGCCATCGTGTACTGCGTCAGGTCGTTGGTGCCGATCGAGAGGAAGTCGACGACCTCGAGCATCCGGTGGGCCAGCAGCGCCGCGCTCGGGACCTCGACCATCACCCCGGCCTTGAGGCCGCGATCGTGCACCTGCTCGGCGAAGTGGGCGGCCTCGGCGACCGTGGCCACCATCGGCGCCATCACCCAGGTCTCGGTGCCGGTCTGCTGGGCGGCGGCCGCGATGGCGTCCAGCTGGCGTTCCATCAGCCCCGGATTGTCGAAGGAGAGGCGCAGGCCCCGCACCCCGAGAGCCGGGTTCTCCTCACCGAGGTGCGTCGCGAATGCGACGGGCTTGTCGGAGCCGGCGTCCAGGGTGCGGACCACGACGTAGCGCTCGTCCCGGAACGGGGCCAGCACCTGGGCGTAGATCTCGGTCTGCTCCTCGACCGAAGGCTCCTCGGCCCGGTTGAGGAAGCAGAGCTCGGTGCGGAACAGTCCGACCCCCTCCACCGGCGCCTCGGCGGCCGAGCCCGATGAGGCCGCGTCGGCCACGTTGGCCAGCACCTTCACGGAGATGCCGTCCGCGGTGGCGCCCGGTCCGGTCCAGGTCGCCAGCGCCGCGCGGGTCTCGCGGTCGGCCAGCACCCGCGCGTCGGCGGACGTCGGCTCGGGCTCGAGCTCGATCATGCCGGTGGTGCCGTCGACGAGCAGTCGGGTTCCGGCGACGACCGCCATCGCCCCGGCCACCCCGACGACGCAAGGAATGGCGAGCTGGCGCGCGATGATCGCGGTGTGGCTGGTCGGGCCGCCCCGCTCGGTGACGAGGGCGAGCACCAGGGCTGGATCCAGGCCAGCGGTGTCGGCGGGCGCCAGGTCCTCGGCCAGGAGAATCGAGGGCGCACCGGGGTTCGGCGCCCCCGGCTCCGGCTCTCCCACGAGCCGGGCCACCAGGCGGCGCTCGATGTCCAGCAGGTCGGTGACGCGCTCGGCCATCAGGCCGCCCATGCCGGAGAAGATCCCGGTGAACTGCTCGACGGCCGCGTGCACGGCGGAGAGCAGGTGATCGCCGGCGCGCAGGTGCTTGCGCACAGCACCGCGCAGCCCCTTGTCGCGGGCCAGCCCTGCGCTCGCGGTGAGCACCCCGGCGGCCGCTCCCGAGGCCCGGTCCGCCTTGAGCTGGAAACCGTCCGCGACCTTTGCGACCGCGGCGTCGTACGCGGCGAGGGCGGCATCGTGATCGGCGAACCCGCCGTCGCCGAAGCGCGCGATCGCCTCCGGAGAGATCTCGGAGCGGGCAACCAGGGCGGGGCCATGGGCGACGCCCGGGACCACAGGGGTCCCGCGCAGCGTCGTGGCGGCGCCGGACCGGCCGGCGGAGGCGTCGGAAGTGACCATGACGACAAGTTAACCCCTCCACCCCCTTGACAGTCAACAGATTCGGGCGTAACACAACATATACACAGATTCACCCACTTCACAGGTTCACCCACTGCTGGGAGGAGGTCCGATGAGCATGTATGCCGAGGAACGACAGCAGGCCATGGCTCAGCTCGTTGCCGCGCACGGCCGGCTCTCGGTCAGCGCCATCGCCGAGCAGTACGACGTCACCACCGAGACCGTGCGCCGTGACCTGTCCGCGCTCGAGCGCATGGGGCTGGTCCGCCGGGTCCACGGCGGGGCCGTCCCCGCCCACTCCCTGGCGGTCATCGAGTCGGCGCTGGGGGAACGCGACGCCGCCAACACCGACCAGAAGGACCGGATCGCGCACGCCGCGCTCGACCAGCTGCCACCGGCCGGCTCGACGGTGCTCCTCGACGCCGGGTCCACGACCAACCGGCTGGCGACCCTCCTGCCCCGCGACCTTCGTCTGACTGTCGTCACCCACGCCGTGCCCGTGGCCGCCCGGCTTGCCGGGAGCCCCTCGATCGAGCTGCACCTGCTGCCCGGTCGGGTCCGGCCCACGACCCAGGCGGCCGTCGGCACCGAGACCGTGGCGGCCCTGACCGACCTCCGCGCCGACGTCCTGTTCCTCGGCACCAACGGCCTGAGCCTCGACTACGGGCTCTCCACCCCGGACCGGGACGAGGCCGCGACCAAGCGGGCGATGGTCGCCAGCGCTCGCCGCGTCGTCGTGCTGGCGGACGCGAGCAAGATCGGCGTCGAGTCGGCGCTCCGCTTCGCCACCCTCGAGGAGATCGACGTCCTGGTCACCGACTCCGCGATCTCGGCCGCGGACCGGCAGGCCCTGACCCACGCCGGCATCGAGGTCGTGGTCGCATGATCGTCACCCTGACTCCCAACCCCAGCCACGACCGCACGGTCACCCTCACGGCGCCCCTCGAGCGAGGTGCCGTCCAGCGCGCCGAGTCGGTGACCTCCCAGGCCGGCGGCAAGGGCGTCAACATCTCCCGAGCATCGGTCGCAGCCGGCATTCCTTCGATCGCGGTGCTGCCGGCACCCAAGGACGACCCGTTCGTGCTCGAGCTGCTGGCCGCCGGGATCGACTGCCGGCCGGTGCCCAACCAGGGCGGCCTCCGCGTCAACATCACCATCAGCGAGCCCGACGGAACCACCACCAAGCTGAACAGCCCGGGCCCCACCGTCACGCCACAGGTGCTGCTCGGTCTCACCGAGTCCCTGCGGCGACGCGCCGCCTCCGCCGACTGGATCGTGCTGGCGGGCTCGCTGCCCCCGGGGACGCCCGTCGAGTGGTACGCCGACCTGGTGGCGACGTTGCGGGGGGCCGGGGCACGACTGGCCGTCGACACCAGCGACGCTCCCCTGCGTGCCCTGGTCGAGCGGCTCCCCGGCAGCGCACCCCACCTGATGAAGCCCAACGGTGAGGAGCTCGCCTCGTTCACCGGCAGCGATCCCGTCCTGCTCGAGTCCGACCCGGCCGCGGCCGCGGCCGCGGCCCGCACGCTCGTAGATCGGGGCGTCGAGAGCGTCCTGGCGACCCTGGGCCCGCTCGGCGCCGTGCTCGTCACCGCGGACGGCGCCTGGCACGCGACCCCGCCGCCGACCACGGTGATCAGCACCGTCGGGGCCGGCGACTCCAGCCTCTTCGGCTACCTGCTGGGGGGCCTCCGTGGCCACGACCCCGCCCACCGTCTCGCGCTCGCCGTCGCCTACGGCAGCGCGGCCGCCGGACTTCCCGGCACGACCATCCCGCACCCCTCACAGGTCCGACCCGAGCTGGTCTCGGTCACGGACCTCGACCTCACCCTAGGAGGGTGACGATGTCCGACCTGATCACGACCGACCTGGTACGTCTCGACGTATCGCTCGGCACCGACAAGCACGACACGATCCGCGCCCTCGCGGCCGTCGTCGGCGACGCGGGACGTGCCTCCGACGTCTTCCAGCTCGGCGAGGACGCGCTCGCCCGTGAGGCGACCTCGCCCACCGGGCTGCCCGGCGCGATCGCCATCCCCCACTGCCGGACCACCGGCGTCAGCGAGCCGACGCTCGCGTTCGCGCGACTGTCTCCCCCGGTCGACTTCGGCGCCAAGGACGGTCCGGCCGACCTGGCCTTCCTGATCGCCGCCCCGGCCGGTGGTGACAGCACGCACCTCCAGCTCCTGACCAAGCTGGCCCGGGCCCTGGTGAAGCCCGCCTTCACCAACAGCCTGCGGGAGGCCGAGAGCGCCGAGGAGGTCGTGGCGCTGGTCACCGAGGCGATCGGCCCCGTCCCGCAGGCCACCCCGGCCGCGGCCCCGGCTGCTCCCGCGGCCGCCGTGCCGACGGCCGCAGCCGGGAGCCGCAGCCTGGTCGCGGTGACCGCCTGCCCCACCGGGATCGCCCACACCTACATGGCGGCCGAGGCCCTCGAGGCCGCGGCAGCTAAGGCCGGCATCGAGATCGCGGTCGAGACCCAGGGTTCGGCCGGCTCGCACCCGCTCTCCCCCGAGGTGATCGCCCGCGCCGCCGCGGTGATCTTCGCCGTCGACGTCGGCGTCCGGGACCGGGGCCGGTTCGCCGGCAAGCCGGTCGTCTCCTCGGGCGTCAAACGCCCCATTGACGAGGCCGACAAGATGATCGCCGAGGCGCTGCGCTACGCCGAGGACCCCAACGCACCGCGCGTCGAGGGCAGCGTGAGCGCCGGCGAGAGTGGTGCCGGCGCCGGAGAGACCTGGGGCGGACGCACCCGTCGTGTGCTGATGACGGGCGTCTCCTACATGATCCCGTTCGTCGCGGCCGGTGGCCTGCTGATCGCCCTGTCCTTCCTGCTGGGCGGCTACGAGATCGTCGGGCCCTACGGCGACATCGCCGTGAACAACACGATCTTCAACCTGCCCGACGTCAACGCTCTCGGGCTCGACCACGCGCTCTTCGGTTCCGGGCTGATGGCCTACATCGGCGCGGTGTTCTTCATCATCGGCAAGACCGCTTTCATGTTCTTCATCCCGGCGCTGGCGGGCTACATCGCCTACGCCATCGCCGACCGTCCCGGCATCGCCCCGGGATTCGTGATGGGCGGTCTGGCGTCCAACATCTTCGGCGTCACCGACGGCGCGACCAACGCCGTCTCGCTACCCGCCACCGGGTTCCTGGGCGCGATCATCGGCGGCGTCCTGGCCGGCCTGATCGCCCACTGGATCGCGGGCTGGACGGTGCCGACCTGGGCGCGCGGCCTGATGCCGGTGATGGTGATCCCGCTGCTGACCAGCATCCTGGCCGGGCTCCTGATGATCCTCGTCCTGGGCAAGCCGATCGGGTGGCTGATGGACCAGCTCAACTCCGGCCTCACCTCGATGAGCGGGAGCAGCGCGGTACTGCTGGGCATCATCCTCGGCCTGATGATGGCCTTCGACATGGGCGGTCCGCTCAACAAGGTCGCCTACAGCTTCGCGGCCGCCGGTGTCGGCGCCGCCGCCACGGCGGCCGCCGACGATCCCCGGCTGAAGATCATGGCTGCGGTCATGCTGGCCGGCATGGTCCCCCCGATCGCGCTGGCGCTCGCCACCGTCGTCCGTCCGCGGCTCTTCAACATTCCGGAGCGCGAGAACGGCAAGGCCGGCTGGCTGCTGGGCGCCTCGTTCATCACCGAGGGGGCGATCCCGTTCGCCGCGGCCGACCCGCTGCGGGTCATCCCGGCGATCATGCTCGGCAGTGCCGTGACCGGCGGGCTCTCCGAGCTCCTCGACGTCAGCGTGCGGGCGCCACACGGCGGCATCTTCGTGATCTTCGCCGTGACCAACGTCGCCGGATACCTGATCTCACTGGTCGCGGGCGTTCTGGTCGGGGCAGGGGCGGTGATCGCACTGAAGTCCATGGCCAGCACCAGCGACACCGAACTCCTCACCGTCTGACCCTTTCCGCCCAGCGAGCCCGAACGAACTCTCATCGAAGGAGCACCATGCCCACCAAGTCCGTCGTCGTCGGCTCCGCCGTCGGCCTGCACGCCCGGCCCGCCGCGATCATCTCCGAGGCAGCAGCCGAGCTCGACTCCGAGGTCTATCTCGCCATCCCCGGTGACGAGCCGGTCGAGGCCAGCTCTGCGCTGCTGATCATGACCCTGGGCGCCGGCAACGGCGACACGGTCGAGGTCTCGGGCGAGGACCAGGCAGCGGTCGACGCCATCGCCGCGCTGGTCGTCCAGGACCTCGACGCCTGATCGGCTCCCCCTCGAGACGCGCCGCCCGCCGGGAGACCGGCGGTCGGCGCGTCTCGCGCGTGCCGGAGGGTCAGGGACCGTCCCGGCAAGGTGTTCAAGACAGCCGCGACGACTCGGCGCGCAGCGCGAGGTAGACCGCGCGCACACCGACGGCCCGCTCGAGCTCGCGCACCACGTCACCGAAGAACTGCTCGCGGTAGGTCTCGTCGGTGATCGTCGAGACCGTCAGGTAGAGCCCGGAGAACGCGGCCAGGAAGACCGAGACCTGGACCAGAGCCACCGAGACGCTGCTGAGCCCGGGGACGTGCGAGAGGTTCGCCACCGCCCACAGGTCCATCACCTCCGGGGTCATCACCAGCGAGCCGAAGATCATCAGGAAGACGAAGACCGAGACCGTCAGCAGCACCATCTGGACGGTCTGGACGATCATCAGCACCAGGATCAGGTTCCAGCGCTCGAAGCCGGTCACCTCGGCGTACGCCGCCGGGTCCGCGTCGGGGTCGGCCACGAGCCGCCGGCACTCCTCCTCGAGCGGGGTGCGTGCGCACGCGTCGCTCAGCAGCCGGTCATCCACGTCGTCGTCGGCCCGGTCCACCTCCTCGGGCAGCCGCACCAGCAGGAAGGCGACGCCCAGGACCACGAAGAGCAGCACCGTCAACCACAGCACGCCGGCTGTGAGGTGCGAGGCGACCTGCCAGACCTCGGTGTTGACGAAGAGGAAGGTGATGAAGATCAGCAGCAGGGGCAGGGCCCGCGTCGTGTTCGGGAGCAGGGTCCGCAGACTCCCGAAGGTCCGCGCCAGCGCCCACCTGACGATCGGTGCGGCGCGCAGTGCCGTCAGGGCGTACGCCGAGGCCGCGAGCAGCCCGAGCGAGACCAGGACCGCCGGGGCGACACTGACCTGGTCGGACAACCAGGCGAAGAGGCCCCCGGCTCCGGAGGCGAGCACCACGACCACCAGCATCAGCGGGAGCACCCGACGCGGGCGCAGGGCGGCCCGGGCAGCCCGGCGCTGCTCCGGGACGAAGTACGAGAGCCCGTGCTGGAGGAACCACTCCTCCGTCGCGAGCACGGGGTCGGTGGGCCGGGTCGGCCTCACGACGCGACGCCCAGGAGCTTTCGGGTCTGCAGTACGTCGGCGTCCATCTGCTCGACCAGCGTCTCGACCGAATCGAAGGCGACCATCCCGCGCAGTCGGTGCACGAAGGAGACCTCGACCTCCACGCCGTACAGGTCGAGGTCGGTGCGGTCCAGGACGTAGCTCTCCACCCGACGGGCACGTTCGCCGTCGAAGGTCGGGTTGGTGCCCACGCTGATGGCGGCCGGGAACGTCTCGGCCGTGTCCTGGCGGCGCAGCCAGCCGGCGTAGACCCCGTCCGCCGGAGCCGCCGTCAGGGAGTCGGTCGGCACGTTCGCCGTGGGGAAACCCAGCTCCCGGCCGCGCTGGTCGCCGCGGACCACGACTCCGCGGACGGCGTACGGCCGGCCGAGCGCCTCCGCGGCACCGGCCACGTCGCCGGTGGCCAGACAGGTGCGGACGTAGGTGGAGGACCAGACCTGAGGGCCGCCGTCGAGCGCGATCCCCTCCGCGGTGAACCCGGCGGCCTCGCCGGCCTCACGCAGCGTCGTGACGTCACCTGCGGCCCGGTTGCCGAAGCGGAAGTTCGCGCCCACGACGACCGCGCGGGCACCGAGCCCGTCGACCAGGACCCGGCTGATGAACTCCTGCGGGGACCAGGCCGCGACGTCACGGTCGAACGGCAGCGCGAAGAGGACATCGGCGCCGGCATCGGCCAGCAACTCGGCGCGGAGGTCGACCGAGGTGAGGGCCGTCGGCGCGTGCTCGGGACGCAGCACCGCCATCGGGTGCGGGTCAAAGGTCACCGCGACCAGGGTGAGGCCCCCGGCATCCGCCACCTCGCGGGCCCGCTCGAGCACGTGGCGGTGCCCGAGGTGGACACCGTCGAAGTTGCCGATGACCACAGCGGTGGGGCCGAGGTCGCCCGGGATCTCCTCGATCGAACGCCAGATTCGCACGGCCAGAAGACTACTGGCGTCCGGTTCGGCGTACGTCGCCCCCGGGGTAACCGCTCCGCGGGCGCGGCACCGATCCGGTCGTCACACGAACACCGCGACCGGGCGGGCGGTCTCCCCGCGCGGTTCGTAGAGCGCGAGGAACTCGCCGTCCGGGGCGAAGAGTGCCGTGAGACCCGCGAGCTCCAGCTCCAGCGGTCGACCGACGCGGACATCTGCGGCGAGTGCCTCGTCGAGGTCGTGCGACGCGAAGGAGCTCCGGGCCGCCTCGGCGATCGGCATCATCGTGAACTCCTCCCCCAGCTGGTCCAGGGTGTGGGCCAGCGCCAGGTCGAAGGCGCCCACGGACGTGCGTCGCAGGGCGGTCAGGTGGCCGCCCACCCCGAGCCGGTCGCCGAGGTCGCGGGCGATCGCGCGGATGTAGGTCCCGCTGGAGCAGCGCACGGAGATGTCGACCTCGATGGTGTCCCCGGGTGCACCCACGCGGTGGACCATGAGCTCGTGGACCGTGACCGGCCGCGCCTTCAGCTGCACGTCCTCGCCGTCTCGCACCCGCTGGTAGGCACGCTTGCCGTCCACCTTGATGGCCGAGACCGCCGTGGGCACCTGCTCGATCTCACCGACGAACCCGGCGAGGGCCGCGCGCACCTGCTCCTCGGTCACCGCAAGTGCCGACACGACGGCCGTCGACTCACCCTCGGCGTCGTCGGTGGAGGTCGCGACGCCGAGGCGCACGGTGGCGTCGTACCCCTTCTCGGTCAGCATCAGGTGGCCCAGCAACCGGGTGGCGCGGTTGATCCCCAGGACGAGGACACCGGTGGCCATCGGGTCCAGGGTGCCGGCGTGGCCGACCTTGCGGGTCCCGGCCAGCTTGCGTACGCGCGCGACGATGTCGTGCGAGGTCATTCCCGGGGACTTGTCGACGACGACCAGGCCGGCCGCCCCGGCGACGGTCACAGCCGGTCGTCGATCGCCTCGTCCACCGGCTCCGCGGCAGTCTCGTCCTCGGTCCCGACAGCGGCCGCTTCGTCAGCGTCGTCGGCCGCCTCCTCGGCGAGCTCGTCCTCGCGCGGCTTGCGATAGGGGTCGGCCTCGCCGGCGTGCACGGCGCCCTCACGGACGGCGGCCACGGCCTCGTCAGCGGCGCGCGCCCGGGCCAGTACCTCGTCGAGATGACGCGCGTTCTCCGGCAGGGCGTCGTGGATGAAGGTCAGGCTCGGCGAGTGGCGCATGCCGAGCTGCTTGGCGACCTCGGAGCGGAGCAGGCCCTTGGCCGACTCGAGTGCAGCCGCCGTGTCGGCAACCTCGTCCTCGGCACCGAGAACGGTGTAGAAGATGGTGGCCTGCTGGCTGTCCCCGGTGAGCCGCACGTCGGTCACGGTGAGGAACCCGAGCCGCGGGTCCTTGATGCGGCGCTCGAGCATCTCGGCGACGATCACCTGGATCCGGTCCGCGATCTTGCGTACACGTGGGCTAGCCATGGTCTTGCTCCTGTTTCTGGGGGCACAGCGTCTCGGGCACCCGGTCTCCCGAGTGTAGGGAGCCGGAACGGGGACGGCCGCCTCGGGGAGAGTTCCCCGAGGCGGCCGCATCCGGATGGGTCAGGCGCGCGGGATCTCGCGCATCTCGAACGACTCCACGATGTCGCCGATCTCGATGTTCTGGTAGTTCTTCAGCACCAGACCACACTCGAAGCCCTCGCGGACCTCGGAGGCGTCATCCTTCTCCCGCTTCAGCGAGGCGAGGTCGAGGTTGTCCGCCACGACCTTTCCGTCACGGAGCAGCCGCGCCTTGGCGTTGCGACGGAGCAGGCCACCGGTGACCATGCAACCGGCGATGTTGCCGAGCTTCGACGAGCGGAAGATGTTGCGGATCTCGGCCTGACCGAGCACCGACTCCTCGAAGACCGGCTTGAGCAGACCCTTGAGCGCTGCCTCGATCTCCTCGATCGCCTGGTAGATGACCGAGTAGTAGCGGATCTCGACACCTTCCTTGTCGGCCATCTCGGTCGCCTTGCCCTGGGGACGGACGTTGAACCCGATGATGATCGCGTCGGAGGCGGCGGCCAGGTCGACGTTGGTCTCGGTGATCGCACCGACGCCACGGTCGATGACGCGCAGGGTGACCTCGTCGCCGACATCGATCTTGGCCAGCGAGTCCTCGAGAGCCTCGACCGAGCCGGACACATCGCCCTTGAGGATGAGGTTGAGCTCCTGGCTCGCGCCCTTCTCCATGGAGGCCATGAAGTCCTCGAGAGTACGACGCACACGACGCTTGGCCTGCATGGCCGCCCGTTCACGCGACTCGCGCTTCTCGGCGATCTGACGCGCCATCCGGTCGTCCTCGACCACGATGAACGTCTGACCGGCACCGGGCACCGCGGTGAGACCGAGCACCATCGCGGGACGCGACGGGTCGGCTTCGGTGATGTTCTCGCCGTGCTCGTCGAGCATCGCCCGGACCCGGCCGTAGCCGGCGCCGGCGACGATCGAGTCGCCCACGCGGAGCGTTCCGCGCTGGACCAGAACCGTGGCAACGGGGCCGCGGCCGCGGTCGAGGTGTGCCTCGACGACGAGACCCTGGGCGTCCTGGTCCGGGTTGGCCCGGAGGTCCAGCGACGCGTCAGCGGTCAGGATGACGGCCTCGAGCAGCTTGTCCAGGTTGAGCTCGGACTTGGCCGAGACGTCGACGAACATCGCGTCGCCGCCGTACTCCTCGGGCACCAGGCCGTACTCGGTGAGCTGGCCGCGCACCTTGGTCGGGTCGGCGTCCGGCTTGTCGATCTTGTTGACCGCGACCACGATCGGGACGCCGGCGGCCTTGGCGTGGTTCAACGCCTCGACCGTCTGCGGCATGACGCCGTCGTCGGCCGCGACCACGAGGATCGCGATGTCGGTGGCCTGCGCACCACGAGCACGCATCGCGGTGAACGCCTCGTGACCCGGGGTGTCGATGAAGGTGATCCGACGCTCGGTGCCGTCGACGTCGGTCGCGACCTGGTAGGCACCGATGTGCTGGGTGATGCCACCGGCCTCCTTGTCGACGACGTTGGCGTTGCGCAGCGCATCGAGGAGCTTGGTCTTTCCGTGGTCGACGTGACCCATGACGGTGACGACCGGGGGCCGGATGGCCAGGTCGGCCTCGCCACCCTCGTCCTCACCGAACTCGAGGTCGAAGGACTCGAGCAGCTCGCGGTCCTCCTCCTCGGGGGAGACGACGGACACGACGTAGTTGAGCTCCTCGCCGAGCAGCTCGAACGTCTCGTCGTTGACCGACTCGGTGGCCGTGACCATCTCGCCCAGCGAGAAGAGCAGCTGGACCAGGGAAGCGGCGTCGACGCCGATCTTGTCGGCGAAGTCGGTCAGGGACGCGCCACGCGGAAGCTTGACGCTCTCTCCGTCGCCCTTGCGGACGCGGATCCCACCGATGGTGGGGGCCTGCATGGCCTCGAACTCCTGGCGACGGGCGCGCTTCGACTTGCGACCGCGACGCGACGGGCCGCCGGGGCGACCGAATGCGCCCTGGGTCTGACCACGCTGGCCGGGACGCGGACGACCGCCGCCGCCGCCGCTGGGGCCGAAGCCACCGGGACGGGCGCCGGCGCCGGGAGCGCCACCACCAGCCGGGGCACCGCGACCGGGCGCACCACCGCGGCCGGGAGCCCCACCGCGGGCAGGAGCACCGGGGCGGCCGGGGCCGCCACCGGGGCCACCGGGGCCGCGGCTGCCGGGACCCGAGCCGAAGGCCGCCGGGGACTTGGGCATCATCGCCGGGTTCGGGCGCGGCATGCCGGGACGCCCTGGGGCGCCACCGTCACGACCGGCCGGGGGACGCGGCGCACGCTGCTCGGTGCTGCCGGCACCGCTGGCCGCGGGGGCGACCGGAGGACGCTCCGCACCCGGGGCGGGAGCCGGACGACGGCCCATGCCCTGGGAGGGGGCGAAGGGGTTGTTGCCGGGACGGGGCGCGCCGCTGGGCTTGCCCACAGGGCGCGGTGACGGGGCCTTCGGGGTCGCGGCCGCAGGTGCCTCGGCCGCGGGGGCCTCGGGCTCAGCAGCCGGTGCCTCGGGAGCCTCCGGGGTCACGGACTCGGGGGTCTTCTTGGGGCCGGGCCGGGGGGCGGCACGCCTCTCGGGCGCATCGGTGCCGGACTCGGCAGCAGGAACCGCAGCCTGGACGACCGGCTCGGGGGCCGAGGCGGCCTCCGGCGCGGCGGCGGGCGCGGACTTCCTGGCGGGGTCCCTGGGCGCCGGGGCCGCGGGGGCCTCGGCCGGGGCGGCCGGTGCGGCCGACTTCAGCGTGTCGCCGTACTCCTTGCGGAAACGCATCTCCGCAGGCAGCTCGACGGTCGAGCTCGCCGACTTGACGAACTCGCCCATCTCTTTGAACTTCTCGAGAACGAACTTGCTCTCGACACCGAACTCTTTGGCGAGTTCGTGGACTCGGGTCTTGGCCACAATTCTCCTTCTGGCCTCTCGACCCGATTCCGGGTGTTGCTCGAGAGGGCGTTAGTGGGTGGGCAAACTCATTGCGAGTTACTCATCGAGTGCTCATGAGCTGCTGCTCCAGTTTCTGTCGATCGATCACGGAAGAGGTGCTCGCGCGTCGAGGTGGTCGCTCAGCGGTGCGGTGCTCAGCCCGGTCCCCGTGCTGGTGAATCTCAGCGCGCGGGGAAAGGCCTTGCGACGTACCGCGAGCTCACAGCACTCGGCCGTGGGGTGCACATGTGCACCGCGGCCGGGTGCGGTCCCGTCGGGATCGGGCACGACGGCTGGTCGGCCGTGCGCGTCCGAGCCCACGGTCACCCGTAACAACTCGCGTTTCGCGGCCCGCGTCCGACATCCGACACAGGTCCGGACCGGACCGGTGAGGGTCGAGGGATCCGGGCATGCGGAAGGGATGTGTTGGCGAGCCACTGCCGCCAACCCTACCGTGCGCGGCCACCCGATATCGAACTGGGCGACCGCGCCGGTGGGGTGACTACTCGGGCGCGGGAGCCTCGTCGGAGCGGATGTCGATGCGCCATCCGGTCAGGCGGGCGGCGAGACGGGCGTTCTGACCCTCCTTGCCGATCGCCAGCGAGAGCTGGAAGTCGGGAACCACGACCCGGGCGGACCGGGCCTCCAGGTCCACGATCTCGACCGAGCTGACCCGCGCCGGCGAGAGCGCATGGGCCACCAGCTCGGCGGGGTCCTCGGACCAGTCGACGATGTCGATCTTCTCGCCGTGCAGCTCCGACATGACGTTGCGCACGCGCTGTCCCATCGGACCGATGCAGGCACCCTTGGGGTTGACCCCCGGTGCCGTCGTGAAGACCGCGATCTTGGTGCGGTGTCCCGCCTCCCGCGCGATCGCCGCCATCTCGACCGTGCCGTCGGCAATCTCGGGGACCTCGAGGGCGAAGAGCTTCTTGACCAGGTTGGGGTGCGAGCGCGAGAGGGTGATCTGCGGACCGCGCATCCCCTTGCGCACCGAGATCACCAGGCACTTGATCCGGGCCCCGTGCTCATAACGCTCGCCGGGCACCCGCTCCCCCATGGGAAGCAGCGCCTCAACCTTGCCGAGGTCGATCATCACGTCGTCGGGGTTGCGGCCCTGCTGGATGATCCCGGAGACGATGTCGCCCTCCTTGCCGGAGAACTCCCCGAACCGGATGTCGTCCTCGGCGTCACGCAGCCGCTGCAGCATGATCTGCTTCGCGGTCGTGGCCGCGATCCGGCCGAACCCGGTGGGGGTGTCGTCGTACTCGGGGCCGGCGGTGCCCTCGTCGTCGAGCTCGCGCGCGAAGACGGTGACGTGTCCGCTCTTGCGGTCCAGCAGGACGCGAGCGGTCTCCTGCGAGCCCGGTGTCTTGTGGTACGCCGTCAGCAGCGCCTGCTCGATGGCCTCCACGAGCACCTCGAAGGAGATCTCCTTCTCCCGCTCGAGCATGCGCAGGATGCTCAGGTCGATGTCCATCAGGCGTCCTCTTCCTCGTCGTGCCCGGCTCCGTCCGGATCGCCCGGTGAGTCGTGGGGCGTGTCCTCGTGCGCGTGGTCGCCGTCGGGCGACGCGGGCTTCCTGCGATTGAACTCGACCTGGATGAGGGCCTTGGCGACGTCGGCGTACGCCACGTCGCGCGTGATCCCTTCCACGTCGAGGGTGACCTGCTCGTCCCCCGAGACACCGATCCGGCCGGTGAGGACCTCGTCGTCGGCCAGCGTCACCTTCACCAGCCGGTCCGCGTTGCGCCGCCAGTGGCGGGGCAGCGTCAGCGGCCGGTCGACGCCACGCGAGGTGACCTCGAGGGTGTAGGGCATCTCGCCCAGCGCGTCGGACTCGTCGAGGACCGCGGAGACCGCACGAGTGGCGTCCGCGACGTCGTCGAGGGTGACTCCCCCGTCCTTGTCGACGGCGATCCGCACGATGCGGCGCTTGCCGGCGGGCGTGATCTCGACGGCCTCGATGTCGAGTCCGAGGGCACTCAGGGGGTCGACGAGCTCTGCCTCGATGCGGTCCCGAGTGGCGTCCTGCTTGGCACTGCTCACGGGTCTGCGACCTCCTTGTGCTGTTGTAAAGAGACCACGATAGCGGCTGCCCGGGCATGCCCTCACCAGCCGGGGACGGGACCCACATCGGCCCCGGCGATAGGGTCGGCGCCGTGCCCGGCCACCCCTGCATCGTCACCAGTCGTCGTACGACGCTCGGCGGCGTGCTCGTGGGCCTGGGCCTGGTTGCCGGCTGCGACCTGGACCCCGGCGACTCAGCCACCAGCCCGACCCCGGCTGCCACCTCCGCCGCAGCCCCGGCCGGCCCCCCGGACGACGCGACGCTGGTCGAACAGACCCTGGTCGACCTGGGTGAGACGAGCGCGCTGCTCGCCGCCGTGACGGCCAGGTTCCCGCGGCTGGCGACCACGCTGGTAGGCCTGGAGGCGCTTCACTCGGCCCACCGCGAGACCCTCGGTGGCGCCGGCCCGACCCCGGTCGGAGACGCCGGCGACCCGGTCGACGCCCGGCAGGCCCTCGGCCTGGTGCGAGCGCGTGAGCTCCGGCTGCAGAACCGGCTCGCGGACGGTGCCGTCGCCGCCGACAGCGGCGCACTGGCCCGGCTCCTGGCGTGCATGTCCGCCGGCGTGGCTCAGCAGCTCGCTGTGCTGCCCGGCACGCCCGGAGCGGCGCCGCGCGATCCCGGAGCCACCTCGTGAGCGCAATCGACTCTCTCCAGACCACGCTGGCCGCCGAGCACGCCGCGATCTACGTCTACGGCGCACTGGCCGCCCAGACCTCCGGCGCCACCGACGAGCCGCTCCTCGCGGCGCTCACGAATGCCTACGGCGAGCACCGGGGCCGGCGCGACCTGCTGGTGCGCCAGCTGGTCGACCTGGGCGAGAGCCCGGTCGCATCCGCCGCCGCCTACGAGCTGCCGCAGCGGCTGGGCGCGGTCGCCGTCGTACGACAGACCGCTCTCGGCGTGGAGCGGGCGTGTGCCGCGACCTATGCGGCTCTGGTGGCCCAGACAGCGGGGCCGACGCGCCGCTGGGCGACGGGGGCCCTGAGCGACGCAGCGGTCCGCGAGCTCGTCTTCCGGGGAACTCCCGAGATGCTCCCCGGAGCCGACGAGTACGCGGACCGCTGAGGCCTGGACTGCTGGCCGCCACGAGGAAGGTCCGTCCGATGTGGGGGACCGACGGTTCTTCCTCCTGCAGAAGCATGCAACACCCTGGCCACCGGCGCGATGGCTGCGGCTCCTCACAATTCGGCATTGCAAAAACCTGCAGATGAGCTCAGGCCCAGCCGCTCAGGACCGCCCTGATCTCGGACAGCCGGTGCACCACGGCATCCGGCTCACCCTCGGTGTGGCCGACCTGGCGCTGGGGAATCGTGCTGTGCGGCACGTGGATGGCCCGCAACCCGGCGTTCTGGGCGCCCCAGACGTCGTCGAAGAGCCGGTCGCCGACGTAGACGCAGGCTCCCGGATCGGTGCTCCCCACGGCGGCCATCGCCGCGGCAAAGGCGTGGGGAGATGGCTTGGTCCAGGGGATCTCGCTCGTGTAGACGTCGCCGTCGATCAGATGACGCACGCCGTCCCGCTCGAAGATCTCCTCGTGGAAGGCGCGCGGCCAGATCGTGTTGGAGAGCACGCCCACCTTGATCCCGTTCGCGCGCAGGGCCGCGAAGAGCGGGCCCACCTCGGGGTCGGTCAGCGTGTGCGGCTCCCAGAACTCGTAGTACGCCGCCAACAGCTCGGGGTCGTGCTCGAGCCCCGCTTCGGTGAAGAGGTCGGCGACCCTCGCACTCTGCTGGTGGTCGCGGGAGCGGCCCCAGATGGTGTCGCCGGCGGCGAGGAGTCGTGACGTGATCTCATCGGGGTGATGGTGCTCGGCGTTGACCACCGCCTGCGCGAGCGCCAGCGACTCGGCGTGGAAGTCCACGTCGTGCCAGCGCGTGAGGGTGCCTCCCCAGTCGAAGAGGACGGCCTCGACAGTGCTCTCAGGCACGGACGAGACGCACCACGTGGTCGACGAGCCGGTCGGCGGCGACCTGCTCCTGGGTGCCGCTGGCGCGGTCCTTGACCTCGATGACGCCGTCGGCCAGCCCCTTGCCGACCACGACGATGGTCGGGAGCCCGATCAGCTCGGCGTCCTTGAACTTCACGCCGGGGCTGATCTTGCCGCGTCGGTCGTCGTAGAGCACCGCAATGCCCTGCGCCGACAGCTCGGAGACGATCTGCTCGGCAGCGGCGAAGAGAGTCTCGTCCTTGCCGGCCGCGACGACGTGGACGTCGGCCGGGGCGATCTCGCGGGGCCAGGCCAGACCCAGCTCGTCGAGAGTCCCCTCGGCGATCGCGGCCACGGCCCGCGACGGGCCGATGCCGTAGGAACCCATGGTGACCGTGACGAGCTTGCCGTTCTCGTCGAGCACCTTGAGGTCGAGCGCCTCTGCGTACTTGCGGCCGAGCTGGAAGATGTGACCCATCTCGATGCCGCGGGCGGACTCCAACGTCCCCTCGGCACAGTTGGGGCAGGCGTCGCTGTCGCGGACCTCGGCGGCCTCGATGGTGCCGTCGGGGGTGAAGTCGCGGCCGGCGACCAAGTCGATGACATGGCTGCCGTCGAGGTCGGCGCCCGTGACCCAACGGGTGCCCTCGGAGACCCGGGGGTCGACGAGGTAACGGATCCCGGACGTGTTCTTCTCCCCGAGGGCACCGGGGCCGATGTAGCCCTTGACCAGCGAGGGGTGCTTGCGGAACTCCGACTCGTCGAAGGCCTCGACCTCGGTCGGCTCAAGCTGGCCCTCGAGCCGCTTCTGGTCGACCTCGCGGTCGCCGGGAACGCCAATGGCGACCGGCTCGCGGGTGCCGTCGGGGTGTTTGAGGACCACGAGGACGTTCTTGAGGGTGTCGCCGGCCGCCCAGGGGCGGTCGTCGCGGGGGAACTTCAGATTCAGGTGGTCCACGAGCGTCTGGATCGTGGGCGTGTCGGGCGTCTGCTCGGCGTGGGCGGCGGGCACCTCGTCGTACGGGACGGGCGCGGGTGTGGGCACCTGCACGGCCTCGACATTGGCCGCGTAGTCACAGCTCGTGCAGCGAACGTATGTGTCCTCGCCGATGCCGGCCTTGGCGAGGAACTCCTCGGACTTCGAGCCGCCCATCGCCCCGGAGGTGGCCTTGACGATGACGTACTCGAAGCCGAGCCGGTCGAAGATCCGGATGTAGGCGTCGCGGTGCATCTGGTAGCTGCTCTCGAGGCCGGCATCGTCGACGTCGAAGGAGTAGGAGTCCTTCATCACGAACTCGCGGCCGCGCAGCACGCCGGCGCGCGGGCGCGCCTCGTCGCGGTACTTGTTCTGGATCTGGTAGATCGAGAGCGGCAGGTCCTTGTACGACGAGTACAGGTCCTTCACGACGAGGGTGAACATCTCCTCGTGGGTCGGGCCGAGCAGGTAGTCATTGCCCTTGCGGTCCTTGAGCCGGAACAGGCTGTCGCCGTACTCGGTCCAGCGGCCACTCGCCTCGTAGGGCTCGCGGGGCAGCAGCGCGGGGAAGAGCATCTCCTGGGCGCCGATGGAGTCCATCTCGTCGCGGATGATCTGCTCGACCTTGCGGAGCACCCGCAGCCCCAGCGGCAGCCAGGTGTAGATGCCGGGCGCGGCCCGGCGGATGTAGCCGGCACGCACCAGGAGCCGGTGGCTCGGGACCTCGGCGTCCGCGGGGTCGTCTCGCAGGGTCCGCACGAACAGGCTCGACATCCGAAGAATCATGTGCGCAGGCTACTTGTGGGAGTCCCCCGGTCGCGAACCAGTTGTCGCCCTGGTGAACCGCACGCGTGTCGGGCGGCAACCTTTCTCGCCGATCGTGCGTCTGGAGAGCCGGACGAGCCGTCGTCGGCCCGGGGCCAACCCTCGGGAGCATGCTGTGAGAAACCACCTGTCCGCCGTCCCCGCCTCGACCGCGGACCGGACGTCGCCGGACGTCGCCGGACGTGGCCGGACGTGGCCGGACCCCATGTGGAGGGCAAGACCGTCGTGCCGGGTCAGTGCTCGCGAGCAGCTCGCAGCGCGGCCCTGACCATCGGCACCTGGAGCGGGAGCCGGGCGAAGGCGGCGACCTTCAGCCCGGTCTTGCGTGACCGGGTCGAGTCGGCCGCCATCTTCAGGTTGCCGGGGAAGACCCCGACCAGCAGGGCGGCGCTGGCCCAGCCGGCCAGCGAGCGGGTGCGCGGGTGCAGCAGTCCGGCGGCACAGGCGAGCTCGGCCACGCCGCTGCCCAGGATCACCTCACGGTGCGCGGGAACCCAGCTCGGCATCAGCGGCTCGTAGACCTCCGGCCGGGCCAGGTGGATGACGCCGCTGACGGCGAAGATGCTGGCGAGGCCGGTGGTGCTGCGGGAGAGGGTCACGGCGCCAATCTAGTGGCCACGAAAGCCGGTCCTCGTCGTCGGCCTCCTCAGAACATGACAGTGGCGAACCGCGCGGTCTCGACGAAGCCGACCTTGGCGTAGGTGCGGCGGGCCGACTCGTTCCAGTGGTTCACGTAGAGCGAGACCACGGGGGCGACCTCGCGGCGGACCAGCGCCACAACGGCGGCCATGCCCGCGGCCGCCAACCCCTCCCCGCGACGGTCCTCGGGCACCCACACGCCCTGGATCTGGGCAGCGTGAGGGGTCGCGCAGGCCACCTCGGCCTTGAAGACCAGCCGGCCCTCGTCGAAGCGGGCGAACGACCAGCCCCGGCTCACCAGCTGATTGACCCGGGCGCGGTAGAGCTCGGCTCCCCCGCCGTACTCCGGTGAGACGCCGACCTCCTCGGTGTACATCGCCACGCAGGCCGGGTAGAGCTCGCCGAGGTCGTGGCGCGTCGTACGACGCACGAGGGGGTCGGGCGCGATCGCGGGCAGCCCGGAGATCTCGAGGTGCGGTTGGTTCCACCGGGTGTCGCGCGGCCGTCCCCAGCTGCCGGAGACCCGGTTCCAGAAGGCCTCGACTGCCTCCTGGGGGCCCACGAGGGTCGAGACGGTGCGCCCTCGGGTGAGCGCGCGGTCGGCGAAGGCCACGGCATCGTCGGTGGTCGCGTTCACCGGGACCAGGTTGGCTCCGACGTGACAGGCAGAGCGCAGGGTCCCGCCCTCGAACCGGCCCCACATCTCGCCCCCCAGCCAGCGCGGCTCCAGGTTGGTCGTGCGGGCCCGGTAGTCGGCGAAGACGTTCACGACGCGATCCTGCTCGGCCAGCGCGAGGAAGGCGTCGAGGTCAGCGGCCCCGAGGGGACGGACGCCATGGCGGGTCGTGAGCACGGTCCGAGCCTACGCGGAGAGCGCCGGCGCGGGGTGGGGTATGGGCGCGGTCAGGCCGACGCCCCGGCTCACCGCGAGATCTCCTGGAGGGCCCAGGAGTTGCCGTCCGGGTCGCTGAAGTGGGCGTACTTCACCCCACCCATGTCGTTGACCTCGGACACCTCGACGTCCTTGCCCACGAGGAGGGCGCGGACCGCCTCGACGTCGTCGACCACGAGGTGGAGGTTGAGCACGCGCGGACCGTCGGGGTCTCCCATGCCCACCCCGACGACGATCGAGCATGCCGAACCGGGCGGCGTCAGCTGGACGACCCGCATCCCGTTGCCGGGCTCGACATCGTGGTCGAGGTGGAATCCCAACCGGTCGACGTAGAACTCCTTGCTCCGGTCGACATCGGAGGTCGGCAGCGGCACGAGCTCCAGGCGCATGTCCATGGTGGTCTCCCTCGGTTGGCGTGAGTGACTCACGCTAGCGGTCCTCTCGACGGGCCAGCCGGACACCGGTCCAGTCCTCGTCGTCGCTCACGTCCTCGACGACGTGGAGCCACTCAGGCACGGCCTGCGCGGGTCGGTCGGCGTCATCGATCTCCGCGACGAGGATGCCGTCCTCGTGCTCGTCGACCGCGACGACCAGCCCGTCGCGATGCACCAGGTGTCGCCGCTTGCGCAGCTCGCGCGCGGGCAGGGCACTGAGCAGCGCCCACTCCTGGTCGTCGAGATACAAGTTCGTGCAGGCGATCTCGGCCGGTCCCTGAGCGAGTCGGACCTTGTGGCACAGCTTGCGAGTCACGGTGCCATCGTCGTGCCGCACCTCGCGCAGCCTCAGGCGCGTCCCCGTCACGTAGCGATCGACGATCTCGCGGGTGCCGACGACGCCCTCCGGGAGGTCGGCCAGCACGAACCTCCGCTCGCGCTCGACGACGGCATACTTCAAGGAGACAGACATGGCCTGAGGCTAGCCCGGAGCATTTCCGGTCGACTCGAGTCGGGCGGGGATGCAGACTCCGTGCATGGCCGGAGCGATGTCTGCGGAGCAGGCACAGTCGATCTACAGGCTGCTCGACCAATTCGGTGTCCGCTGCTGGGTGATGGGCGGCTGGGGCGTGGACGCTCTGCTCGGCCGAGTGACGCGAGAGCACAAGGACCTGGATCTGCTCGTCCACATGGCTGACCTGCCGCGCTATGCAGACGTCGTACGTAGCCAGGGCTTCGACAGGTCGCTCGAATGGTCCGAGAGCCAGGCGATCGAAGTCGACACGATGCCCTTCGACTCGGCCTTCGTCGATGCACACCCAGACGGGCGGGAGATCGACGTCCACGTGATCGACGTCGCCCACGACGGCGGCGTTGTCCAGTTCCACACCGATCCCTGGCCACTTCCTCCCGATACCGTGTCCGGGGTGGGCACGATCGCAGGAGCGACGGTGCGCTGCGTGTCCCGAACCGCTCAGACGGCGATGCACACCGGCTACGACCTGCCCGAGAAGCACCGCGAGGACGTCCGCCTCCTGCAGAACATGCCCTGACCTGGTTGTTCCGTTCACCGGACACGCGTGAGAGTGCGCCCTTGGCCCCGCTCTCTCGCGAATGACGTGAACAGGTCGTCGGCCTAGGGTCGTCTGGTGAAGGCGACCTTGCCGCCGGGGAGCTTGGCCATGGTGTAGGTCGGGTCGTGGGCTCTGGCGTGGTGGCGTGGGCAGAGCAGCCGGCCCTGTTTGACGCTGGTGGGGCCACCCCTCGACCATGCGATCTCGTGGTGGGCGTGACACATCCCCGGCGGCCAGTCACACCCCTCAGCGGTGCAGCCGCCCTGTTGGATGGCCAGGGCGATGCGTTGGGACTCGGTGTGGAACCGGCGTTTGCGGCCCAGGTCCAACACCTGGGACTTCCCGCCGAGGACGGCGGGGATGATCCCGGCCTCGCACGCCAGCCGCCTTGCCTGGTCCGCGCTGATGCGTTCCCCGGTGTCCAACGAGGCGGCCTTCAGCCCACCCAGCAGCGTGGCCAGGTCCATGGTGACCACGACCGTGGCGTTCACCCCGCCGGCGGCCGGGGTCCTGTCTGCGGGGTACCGCTCGATCAGCTCCCCGAACGCCCGACCCAGGCGCTCCGGACCCACCACCCGCTCCACCCCGGCGCCCTGGGTGGCCGCGACATGTTTCGGGGCGGCCAACGCCAACAGGATCTTCCTCAGCATCGCACCCTGGACCGAGGACAAGGTGAACCGGCCATGGACCCGGCCGTGGCCGTCCTCCGACATGGTCAGCCTCGTGGTCGCTTGGGCCTTGCGGTCCTCGTCGGCCAGCTTCTTGGCCTCGGCCTCGTCCGCGGCGACCGGGTCCAACACATCCAGGATCCGACGCCCCAGGATCCGCAGGCTCTTCGCGTCGTGGTCACGGGCCTCGACCACCAACCGGGTCTGGGCCTGGAACTGCACGCTGTAGTCAAGGTCGGGGTTCAGCTCCGCCAACGCGTGCACGATCACCGCAGCCTGCTCGACGACCAGATCCCCGGCGGCCAGAGCGTCCCGGACCAGCGGGAACCGCTCCAACCCCATTGCCAGGTGCATCTTGCGGTGCGCCTCGAGCCGGGTCTGCCGGGTCGCATGCGCCCACCAGGCTGCGGTCGACGTGGCACCTGAGGCGTCCCCGACCCCCACGGACCGGGCGTGCTCAGCAACCCGCAGCTCCAGCTCGCAGACCTGGGCAGAGAGCCGGGTCAACGCCACCAGGGTCTGCTCGGTCTCGGCCGGCGACATCGACCACAACGACGTGTCCTTCACCGAGGCCACCTGCTCCCCGAGACCCGCGACCACCCGCGACACCAGGTGCCGAGAGAAGGAGTGAGCCATCGCCGTCATGACCCCACACAATCACCCGCCACCGACAGTCCGACCCCGAAACCCTGTGGACAACAGGGCTCCTGGATCACGACCCGATAACGAAATCTGGCGTCCATCCACAGGGAGCAGCGGAGCGTCCCGGCGTACGAGCTACTCGTTCCAACCGCTGTTGTAGACGTCCAGCCCGAAGTAGTCGAGACCGGCGGTCTGGGCGTAGCCCAGCTTGTCGAGCCGGAAGATCTCCTCGATCGAGCCGAGCAGGGAGTAGTGGTTGTACGGCGTCGTGCTCCACGTGTTCGGGCGCACGAACGGCGAGATGACGAGGGCGCCGATCTTGCCCCCACCAGGGCCGAGGATGCCCGGCGACGGCGAGTTGGCCGAGGTGGTCTCTCCGCAGCAGGCCGTCGCGTCGGTCTGCGGACCGTCCGACTCGTCGGCAGTGATCACCAGCATCCCGTTGCGCTTGAACGCGGTCGAGTCGAGGATCCGCGGCACCCACTTCGTCATCCAGGTGTTGATGCTGACCAGCCCACCGGGCCGGCCGTCCGCGCACGGCGCGTCGTGGCCGTCGTGGCACAGGTCGGGCGTGATGTAGACGAGGTTCGGCGTCCGCTTGGCCTTGGCCAGGTCGCGCGGCAGGGCGCTGAGCTTGACGACGTGCTGGCGGCAGTAGGCCGGGTGGTCGATGATCGAGTGGAAGTAGATGAAGGGGTTGTGCCGGTTGGCGTAGTTGTCCTTCGGCGTCGCCTTCTGGGTGTTGTCCTGCGTGTCGAGGTCCGGGTGCTGACAGTCGGTCAACATGTCATCCATGTAGCCGCGCCACCGCAGCCCCTTGGCCGTCACCTGCCTCGGCAGGGTGGCGACGTCCGCCGGGAAGACGCAGCCGGTGCCGACCGCCTGGCCGGGGTCCTGGGTGCCGCTCTGCTGGAAGTCGGAGAACCCCTGGCAGTCGGACTGCATCTGCGGGTTGGGGCCCTGACCCGAGACCTGCGCGATGTAGTTGCTCTGGGACAGGTGGGCGGTCCCGTAGTAGGAGTTGAGCAGGACGCCCTGGTGACGAAGCGTCTTGGCGAGGTACGGCGCAGCCGAGTCCGGTCCCCAGGTCTCGTCGTACCCCTTGTTCTCGATGTTGATGACGAAGACGTGTCGAATCTTGGGCACGTACGCCGAGACCGCGGCCCGGGGCGCTGGCCGGGCCGACGCCGACACCGCGGCGGTCGAACCGATCGTGGTCGCAGAGTGCTGAGCGGCCTCGGCCGGCGGCAGCACCAGGGCCAGGGCGGCGACCGTGAGCACGAGGACCCTCGTGCGACGCGATGTGGTCATGGCAGGTCCCATCCGTTGCGCAGCGCCACTCTGCGCAGCTCTCCCCATTCGGAGTCCTGCGCGGCCTGATCCCCGGGACGGCCGGCCGTGCACCCGGGGAAGGTCGGGACCGGCACGTCGTACGTCGGTGAGCTGAGGTCGGGTGGCGAGTCGAAGTCGAGCACCTCGGCGATGTTGCGGGCGGTGGCGTCACGCTCGGTGAGGGGCTTGAGACCCCAGCGCCACTCGATCATGCGCAGGATCGAGGTGTGGTCGTAGACGCGGTGCGACACGTGGCCCCGGCGGGCCATCGGCGAGATCACCACCGCCGGCACCCGGAAGCCGCGCAGCGAGGTCTGGTACGACACGTCGGGCGCCCGGGACGGCGCGACGTGGTCGTAGAAGCCGCCCCACTCGTCGTAGTTGACCACCAGGACGGTGTTCTCCCAGCCGGGCCCGTTGCGGACCGCGTCGTAGATCTCGTTGAGGAACGCCTCGCCCGCCCGGATGTCGGCGTAGGGGTGGTCGTCGTTGGAGGTGCCGGTGCCCTCCCCCGCGAAGCTCGGGTCGACGAACGAGACGGCGGGCAGGGTTCCCGCGGCGGCGTCGCTCAGGAACTGTGTGTAGTGCTTGGAGATGGAGATGTACTTGCCGTACCAGAGCGCCGTGAAGGGCACGTCGCCGTAGTAGTAGGTGCCGCTCACGCCCTTGTCCGCGAGCCGGTCCCAGATCGTCGGGAGCCGGCACTGGGTCGTGTTGTTGTGGATCCGGTCGGTCTGCGCCGCGTGCTGGTAGAACCGGTTGGGGTAGGTCTCCGCCATCACGGCCGCGAAGTAGCGGTCGAACGTCGTCCAGTCGCCGACGGCCGGCCCGAGGAATCCCAGGTCCGCCTTCTCGTAGTAACCGATCGAGAGCAGGTCGTTCTCTCCCGCGCGCAGCCAGCCGTCGCACTTGCCCCGGTTGAGCTGGATCCGCCCGCCCTCGAAGGAGTGGTCGGGGTCGTGGAAGCCGCAGCTGTCGAAGACCTCGAGGTGATGAGTGGGGTGCGAGACCCCGTAGCGGTCGAGGAAGCTCAGTCCCGCCTGCTTGCCGTCGGCACCGGGGAGCCAGCCGAGGAAGTGGTCGAAGGAGCGGTTCTCCATCATCACCACCACCACGTGCTCGATCCCCGACTTGCCGGGGGCCGGAAGGTGCGGTGCGGCCGCGGCCGCGGGGTCGAGCAACAGGCGGCTGGCGCCGGTCGCCGCGAGGCCGGTGGCGCCTGCGGCGGCCAGCAGTTGTCGTCGAGACATGGTCACAGCGAGCACTCTCCACCCACGACGACCGTCCCGTCACCAACTTGGCCGGGATTTACCTTGCTGTTCGTCCCCCGGACGGCGCGGGGAAGGTCACAGGGAGTCGAGAATGCGCGCCCGGCGGGCGTCGCAGGCCGACCCGCGCTGTCAGGAGACCGAGACTGCCGCGGAGGCGCCTTCAACGGCTTCCATGCCCTCGGCGATCTTCATCGCCTCCTCGATCAGGGTCTCGACGATCTGCGACTCGGGGACGGTCTTGATCACCTCACCCTTGACGAAGATCTGGCCCTTGCCGTTGCCGGAGGCGACGCCGAGGTCGGCCTCGCGGGCCTCGCCCGGACCGTTGACGACGCAGCCCATGACCGCGACGCGCAGCGGCACCTCGAGGCCGTCGAGGCCGGCGGTGACCTCCTCGGCGAGCTTGTAGACGTCGACCTGGGCGCGGCCGCACGACGGGCACGAGACGATCTCGAGCTTGCGGGGACGCAGGTTCAGCGACTGCAGGATCTGGATGCCGACCTTGACCTCCTCGACCGGCGGGGCCGAGAGAGAGACCCGGATGGTGTCGCCGATCCCCTTGCTCAGCAGCGCGCCGAAGGCGGTGGCGGACTTGATGGTGCCCTGGAACGCCGGGCCGGCCTCGGTTACCCCGAGGTGCAGCGGCCAGTCCCCCGCCTCGGCGAGG
>JBKJLD010000053.1:0-16120 GCA_046597165.1 Nocardioides sp. | reverse complement strand
CCGCATGGTAGGGCTCGGGGAGCTGCTCGCCCGGCTGGAGCGGCTGCGCCAACTGCTGGCCGCCGAGGGGCTGTTCGCCGACGAGCTCAAGCGCCCGCTGCCCTTCCTCCCCAGCCGCGTGGGCCTGATCACCGCTCCCAAGTCCGCCGCCGAACGCGATGTCATCGAGAACGCCCGCCGCCGCTGGCCGGCCGTCGAGTTCGAGATCGCCTACGCCGCCATGCAGGGCCAGCGGTCGGCCGCCGAGGTGATCGAGGCCCTGGAGCGCCTCGACCGCGACCCCCGCGTCGACGTCATCGTCATCGCCCGGGGCGGCGGCTCGGTCGAGGACCTGCTCCCGTTCTCCGACGAGGCCCTGGTCCGCGCGGTCCACAAGGCCCGCACCCCGGTGGTCTCCGCGATCGGCCACGAGCCGGACGCTCCCCTGCTGGACCTGGTCGCCGACGTGCGCGCCTCCACCCCGACCGACGCGGCCAAGCTGGTCGTACCGGACGTTGCCGACGAGCTGCACCGCGTCCGGCTGGCACGCGAGCGGATCCGCTCGCTGATGACTGGTTGGCTGACCCGCGAACAAACCGGTCTCGACGCCCTGCGCTCCCGGCCCGCCCTGGCCGACCCGCGCACGCTGATCGACGCCAGGGGCGACGAGGTCGAGCAGCTGCGGGCCCGGTCCCGGCGTACCCTCTCCCACGCCCTGGACCGGCCCGCCGACGACATCGGCCACCAGCGCGCCCGGGCCCGCGCCCTCTCGCCGCTGGCGACCCTCCAACGGGGCTACGCCGTGCTCCAGGACGCCGACGGTCACGTCGTCACCTCCGTCGCCGGCGTCGGAGTCGGCGCGGCCCTGCGCGTCCGGGTGGCCGACGGCCGCATCCATGCCACCACCACCGGGGTCGAGCCGCTCGACGCCGCCGACGAGGAGTCGCGATGAGCAAGCAGCCCGAGCAGGACAGCAGTGAGCAGCCCTCCTACGAGGAGGCCCGCGAGGAGCTGATCGACGTCGTGCGACGCCTCGAGGCGGGCGGGACGAGCCTCGAGGAGTCACTCGCGCTCTGGGAGCGGGGCGAGAAGCTGGCGACCGTCTGCCAGACGTGGCTCGACGGGGCCCGTAAGCGCCTGGACGACGCGATGGAGTCCGGGGACCAGCCGTGACCTAACGAGGTGCGGTGGTGAGCTCCTGGAGCAGCGCCCGCAGGTCGGCCTCGCTGGCGGAACCGTAGACCAGCACCTGATCGCCCCCCACCTCTGCGGCGTAGGCGTGGTCGCCTCCGGCGTCGGAGAAGGTCCGCCAGGTCGGCGCGACCGAGCCCGACACGTCGATGGAGCCGCCCGCCGCTGGATCGGCGTCGACGTAGGTGTGCAACAGGTCGTCGAGCGAGCTGTCCTCCTGGCGCAGGCCCACGAAGTGGCCGTCGTCGGTGAGGATGCCCACCCCGAAGGCGGGCCGACTGCCCGGTGTGAAGCTGACGCTGGTGGGGGTCCAGCCGGGCGGCAGCGCCGCCGGGTAGACCAGGTCGAAGCCGCCCCGCTGGGCCTGGGCCACCACGTTCAGGTAGTCGACCCGCTCGGGCTTGACCTCGAGGTCCTTGCTGAAGACCGCCCGGAACCCGACGAAGCCGAGGACCAGCACCACGGTCACGATCATGGAGCCGATCAGCCCGTTGGCGGTGCGGGGATAGCGCGCCGGACGCGCGCCGGCGGGCGGCCTCGGAGCCACCCCTGACGCCGGGGCCGACGGCTGCTCGGATCCGGTCTCGGGCAGGTCGCTCATGTGGCCCATCCTCACAGGTGACATAGGTTTCCGGGGTGCCGCCCCTTGTCGATGTCGTCCCGCTCGTGGCACTGGGGACCCTGCTGGTCACGGCCTACCGCCACCCGTCGGGTCGCACCGAGGCGCTGATCGGACTCGGCGCCGCGGCGGCCACGATCGCCGCGGGCGTCCTCGACCCCGCCGAGACGTTCGCGGCGCTGCGCCACCTCGCCCCGGTGGTGGCCTTCCTCGCCACCATCCTCGTCGTCGCCGACGTCTGTGCCCGCGCCGGCCTCTTCAACGCCGCCGCCCGGCTGGTGAGCAACACCAGCGACGGTCGCGCGGTCCGGCTCCTCGGCGGGGTCTTCGCGCTCGCCGCGCTGGTCACCGCGGTGCTGAGCCTGGACGCCACCGTCGTGCTGCTCACCCCGATCGTCGTGGGGGCCGCGGTCGCGCTGGGCACCTCGTCGCGCCCCGGCGCCTACGCCTGCCTGCGGATGGCCAACTCCGCCTCCCTCCTGCTGCCGGTCTCCAACCTCACGAACCTGCTCGCGATGCCGCACCTCGACCTGACCTTCGGTGGCTTCGCCCTGGTGATGGCCCCGGTCCTCGCGGTCGTGCTCGTCGTGGAGTACGTCGTGCTCCGAGTGTTGTTCCGCACCGATCTCGCGGCCCCGACCGAGCCGCCCCCCGAGCGCCGGGCCGTCGACCTGCCGCGGGTGCCGCTGGTCGCGGTCGTGGCGATGCTGGTCGGCTTCGCGGCCCTGTCCCCCCTCGGGGTGGAGCCGTGCTGGGTCTCCGGCGTGATCGCCGTCGGGCTGGTCGGCTGGGCCCGGACCCGCGGGCTGCTCCGGGTCCGCGACGCGGTGCATGCCGCCCACCCGTCGTTCGCGGTCTTCGTGCTCGCCCTGGGCATCGTGGTGGCCGGACTGTCGACCGGACCGCTCGGCGACGCCGTGGCGGCCGTGCTGCCCGACAGCACGTCGTACGCCGCCCTGCTGGCGATCGCGGTCCTGGCGAGCGTGCTGGCCAACCTGCTGACCAACTTGTCGGCCACCCTGCTGCTGGTGCCGATGCTGGCGCCGCTGGGCGCCCCGGCGGTCCTGGCGGCGCTGCTCGGGCTCAACATCGGCTCCGGGCTCACCTACACCGGCTCCCTGGCCAACCTGCTGTGGCGCCGCTCCCTGGTCCGGCTCGGCGACCCGCCGGGACTGGCCGGGTTCCACCGGGTCTCCCTGGTCGCGACCCCGCTGAGCCTCTTCGCGGCGGTCACCGTGCTTTCCCTGGCCACCTAGACAAAGCAGCATCTGCGGGCTACGACTGGTCAGAAGGTCCGCAGATGCGGCACACTCACCACATGACAGCGTACAGAATTGCGGAGGCCGCCGAGCTGCTCGGGGTCAGCGACGACACCGTGCGGCGCTGGGTGGACGCCGGCCGGGTCGGCTCCGGGACCGACGCCGGGCGCACCGTCATCCCCGGCGGCGACCTGGCCGCGCTCGCCGAGTCCCTCGCCGACCTGCCGGACCGCGAACAGACCCGCGCCGCCACGGTCAGCGCCCGCAACCGGCTCACCGGCATCGTCACCAAGGTCACCCGCGACACCGTGATGGCCCAGGTCGAGATGATCTGCGGCCCCTACCGGCTGGTGTCCCTGATGAGCGCCGAGGCCGCCGAGGAGCTCGGGCTCGAGCCCGGCGTGCGTGCGATCGCGTCGGTCAAGTCGACCAGCGTCGTGGTGGAGCGCTCGTGAGGCGCCGGCTGCTCACCCTGGTCGTGGCGCTCGCCGTGGTCGCGCCGACCGCCGCCTGCGGCGGCTCCGACGACTCCCGCACGATCACCGTCCTGGCCGCTGCCTCGCTGACCGAGACCTTCACCGAGCTCGCCGACCAGTTCGAGCACGACCACCCGGGCGTCACGGTCAAGCTCGCCTTCGACTCCTCGGCCACCCTCGCGCAGCAGGCGGTCGACGGCGCCCCCGCCGACGTCCTCGCCACGGCCGACACCGCCACGATGGACGGCGCCGCCCCGGCACTGGCCGGGGACCCCCGGGTCTTCGCGACCAACTCGATGGTGCTGGTCGCGCCCGCGGGCGCCGGCGCGGTCACCCGGTTCGCCGAGGTCGCCAACAGCAACGTGGACTTCGTCGCGTGCGTGCCCACCGCGCCCTGCGGCAAGGTCACCGAGGCACTGCTGCGGGACAACGGAGTCAGCCACGACCCCGCGAGCCTCGAGGTCGACGTCAAGGCGGTGCTGGCCAAGGTCACCGCCGACGAGGCCGACGCTGGCTTCGTCTACGCCACCGATGCCGTCGCGGCCGGCGCGCAGGTCCGCACCCTGCAGATCCCGCACGCCGCGGACGAGCTGACCAGCTACCCGATCGCCACGCTGGACCAGTCGAGCCAGTCCGGAGTGGCCCAGGAGTTCGTCGACCTGGTGCTCTCCGCCCAGGGCCAGCAGGTGCTCGCCGACGCGGGGTTCGGCGGTCCGTGAGCCCGTCGCTGACCACGGCCCCGCGCACCCTGGGGCGACCGCCCCTGGTGCTGGTGGTCCCCGCGGTCCTCGCGGCCGCTCTGCTCGTCGTCCCTCTCGTGACGCTGGTGCTGGACACCCCGTGGGGCAGTTTCCTGGCGCAGCTGCGCACCCCGGCCGTCCGCGACGCCCTGGGCATCACGGCGCTGGCCTCCGGGGTCACGGTCGTGACCTGCGTCCTGCTCGGCACACCGCTGGCCTGGCTGCTGGCCCGTGTCGACTTCCCGGGCCGGACGCTGCTGCGCGCCGCGGTCGCCGTACCTCTTGTGCTGCCGCCGGTCGTCGCCGGTGTCGCCCTGGTGACCGCGCTCGGCCGCAACGGCCTGCTCGGCGGCCTGCTGCGCGACGCGACCGGGGTGACGCTGCCCTACACGACCACCGCCGTGGTGATCGCGCACACCTTCGTCTCGATGCCGTTCTACGTGCTCAGCGTCGAGGGGGCGCTGCGCGCCTCCGGCGAGCGGTACGACGTCGTGGCCGCCACCCTGGGCGCCGACCGGTGGACCACCTTCAGGCGGGTGACCCTGCCGCTGGCCCTGCCCGGGGTGCTGGCCGGGGCGATCCTGGCCTGGGCCCGCTCGCTGGGCGAGTTCGGCGCCACGATCACCTTTGCCGGCAACTTCCCCGGAACGACGCAAACCATGCCGTCCCTGATCTACCAGGCCCTGCAGTCCGACCCCGCGGTCGCACGCACGCTGAGCATGATCCTGCTCGTGGTGTCGATCGCGATCCTCGGCGGGCTGCGCAACCGATGGCTGACCACGCCGTGAGCGGGCCCACGAGCGGGCTGGTCGCCGACCTCCTGGTGCCCGGACGGCTGGACGCCCACGTCAGCGCGGAGCCGGGCGAGGTGGTCGCGGTGATCGGGCCCAACGGCGCGGGGAAGACCACGCTGCTGCGGGCGCTGGCCGGGCTGGTCGAGACGGCCGGATCGGTGGAGGTGGGCGGCGAATCCTGGAGCCACCCGCCCCGCCTGGTGCGCGAACGCAGCCTCGGCTTCGTCTTCCAGGACCAGTCGCTGTTCCCGCACCTGAGCGCCCTCGACAACGTCGCCTTCGGCCTGCGCACCCGGGGGGCCGATCGGGCCACCGCGGCGGAGACCGCGCGGGGCTGGCTGACCCGGTTCGGGATCGAGGACCTGGCCGAGCGCCGACCCGGCCAGCTCTCCGGCGGCCAGGCCCAACGGGTGGCGATCGCCCGGGCCCTGGCCCCCGCCCCTTCGCTGCTGCTGCTGGACGAGCCGTTCGCGGGGCTCGACGTGGGTGTCGCGACCGCACTGCGCATCGAGCTGGCCCGCCACCTCGCGTCGTACGACGGGATCGCGCTGCTGGTCACCCACGACGCACTGGACGCGGTCACGCTGGCCGACACCGTGCTGGTCCTCGACGCGGGCACCGTGGCCCAGACCGGCACCCCCCACGACGTGGCCGCGAGGCCCCGCACCGACCACGTGGCGCGCCTGGTGGGGCTCAACGTGATTCACGACGACGGAGTCTTCCGGGCCTTCAGTCCCCGCGCGGTGACGGTTTCCCTGGCTCAGCCCGAGGGGTCGGCGCGGCACCGCTGGCACGGCACGGTCCTCAGCGCGGCACCGCACGGCGACGCCGTCCGCCTCCTCGTCGGCGGCGAGCGCGAGCTGCTGGCCGACGTCACACCAGCGGCCACGGCCGAGCTGGGCCTGGCCCCGGGGCGGGAGGTCTGGCTCTCGGTGAAGGAAACTGCGGTCGAGACCTACGCACGTCATCCGGGCTGACCGTTACGATCACGCCATGACCCACAGCCGTGAGCCCGAATCGTTGAGCGTCGCCCCCGAGTCGCCCGACCGCAACCTGGCCCTCGAGCTGGTGCGTGTCACCGAGGCGGCCGCGATGGCCGCAGGCCGCTGGGTCGGCCGCGGCGACAAGAACGGCGCCGACGCGGTCGCCGTCAACGCCATGCGCGTGATGATCGCCACGATCGGGATGAACGGCGTCGTCGTCATCGGGGAGGGCGAAAAGGACAACGCCCCCATGCTCTACAACGGCGAGCGGGTCGGCGACGGCACCGGGCCGGACTGCGACGTCGCCGTGGACCCGATCGACGGCACCACGCTGACCGCCAAGGGGATGAGCAACGCCGTCGCCGTGCTGGCGGTCTCACCTCGCGGCTCGATGTACGACCCGTCCGCGGTGTTCTACATGGACAAGCTCGCCACGGGTCCCGAGGCCGCCGACGTCGTCGACATCCGCTTCCCGGTCGCCGAGAACATCCACCAGGTGGCCAAGGCCAAGGGGGCGAGCCCGTCCGACGTCACCGTCGTGCTGCTGGACCGCCCGCGCCACGCCAAGCTCGCCGAGGAGATCCGGGCCACCGGCGCCCGGATCAAGTTCATCGTCGACGGCGACGTCGCGGGTGCGATCTCGGCGGCCCGCTCCGACAGCGGGGTCGACCTGCTGCTCGGCATCGGCGGCACCCCCGGGGGGATCATCGCCGCCACCGCCATGAAGTGCATGGGCGGAGTGATCCAGGGTCGGCTCTGGCCCCAGAACGACGACGAGCGCCAGAAGGCGATCGATGCCGGTCACAACCTGGACCCCGACTTCGTGCTCGCCACCGACGACCTGGTCACGGGTGACGACTGCTTCTTCGTCGCGACCGGGATCACCGACGGCGACCTGATGCGCGGCGTTCGCTACCGCGCCGGCGGCTGCACGACCGACTCGCTGGTCATGCGCTCACGCAGCGGCACCATTCGCAAGATCACCTCGGAGCACAAGCTCCACAAGCTAAGCGCTTTCGCCGCGATCGACTTCGACGGCTGAGGCCGACGAGCCGCTGAGCAGTGCGGCACCGACCCGGGCGATGACGCGCGGATCCAGGGCCATGCCGACGTGCGAGGTCGAGACCTCCACCGGCTCCGCGGCCGGGTCAACGCAGGCCCGCCAGTCCACGATGCCGTCACGCCGACTGTAGATCGCGGTGAAGGAGACGTCGGCCGGCACCGGCTGCTGGCTCTCGTCGAAGCTCTGGCGTGCGCACTCACCGGCCACACACTCCTCCGACATCAGGCCGGGCACCCCAGCCCGGCTGAGCCGGACCAGCATCTCGACACTCGCCGTCAGGGACGCGTGATGGGCCCCCGGGGCGAGCATCGGGCTGCCCATGGTGACGATGCCCGAAACCAGGTCGGGGCGACGTACGGCGAGGCCGCGGGCCAGCATCCCGCCAAGGCTGTGACCCACGATCTGCACCCGGGTGCCGCGGCGGATCGCGATCGACTCCAGGCGCGCCTCGAGCTGGGCGGCGGCATTGAGGGTGCAGCCGATGTTGGCGTGGATGTGGGAACGGTAGGTGCGGAACCCCTGGCGGCGAAGGGCGGTGGCCATCAGCGCCAGCGAGGTGTCACCGGCCAGGAAGCCGGGAACCAGGATGACCGGGTCCGCCCGGCGCGTCGCCGAACGGGCGGCGTACGGCGTGGCGCGACGGGCGCGACGCTCCCCCACCGACCAGAGCGCGAAGCGCCCGGCCTCGCTCACCAGGCTGCCCTCACGCAGCACGGCCGAGACCGGTGGGCGCTCGAAGCCGTCGGGGCGCAGGAAGGAGGCCAGGGTCGCGGAGGTCACCCGTCGACGGTAAGGCCCAGCGGCCACAATTTCGTGCAGTTGGGGACCCCCCGGGAATTCATTTGGAATTCTTGCGCTTGACTTGAGCATGCCTTCGCTCTCCCGCCCCGTTCCCGAGGTCACTGTGTCGGAGGAGCTGTTCGCACCCGTCCACCGGGGCGTCGAGCTGTGCTACCAGACCTTCGGCGACCCCGATGACGAGCCGTTGCTGCTCGTGATGGGGCTCGGCGGGCCGATGACCTGGTGGGACCCGGCGCTGTGCCGGATGCTCGCGGCAGCCGGTTTCTACGTGATCCGCTACGACAACCGCGACACGGGTCGCTCCACCCGCACCGGCCCGCGCGTGTCGCGAACCACCCTGCTTCGCGCCTTCGCGGGCGGGAAGGTGCGCGCGCCGTACTCCATCGCGGACCTCGCCGACGACGGCCTCGGGCTGCTGGACCACCTGGGGCTGGACTCCGCCCACGTCGTGGGCGTCTCGATGGGCGGCATGATCGTGCAGACCATGGCGATCGGCCACCCGTCCCGGGTGCGGTCACTGACCAGCATCATGTCGACCACCGGGAAGCGCTCGGTCGGCTGGCAGCACCCCTCGTTGCTGCCCACCCTGATCGGTCCCCGCGGCCCGGGCCGGAACGGCTACGTCAAGATGAGCGCCCGGACCTGGCAGCTGATCGGCTCGCCGGCGTACCCGCAGAGCGACGCCGAGGTGGAGAAGCGCGCGGGCGAGACCTACGACCGCGGCGTCAGCGCCAGCGGCGTGATGCGCCAGATGCTGGCCGTGCTCACCCAGCCCAACCGGGGCGCGCGGCTGCGCAGCCTGCGGATGCCGGCCCTGGTCGTGCACGGGCTGTCCGACAAGATGGTGCACGTGTCCGGCGGGCGCGCGACTGCGGCCGCGATCCCCGGCGCCGAACTGCTGCTCATCGAGGGGATGGGGCACGACATGCCGCCCGCCCTCTTCGCGACCTTCACGGAGGCGATCAGGCGGACGGCAGACCGGGTCACGCGCTGAGGCGGTCTCCCGTGTCGGTGTCGAAGACGTGCACCTGGTGGGGGTCGGTGGTGACGTGGATCGTGTCACCCCGGTGGACCTGGTCGCGGCCGTTGACGCGCACGATGATGTTGTTCGGCGCCCCCTCGATCCCGCTCGAGCCGTAGACGAACGCGTCCGCCCCGAGCTCCTCGACCACGGTCACGCGCACCGGCAGACCACCCTCGTTCTCCGACACGAGGCGCCAGGCCTCGGGGCGGACACCGACGGTGATGTTGCCGCGCATGACCTGGGCGGCCGTCGGGTCGACGGGCACGTGGTAGTCGCCGACCTTGGCCTGACCCTCGTGGGCGACGGCCTCGAGGAGGTTCATCTGCGGTGAGCCGATGAAGCCGGCGACGAAGAGGTTCTTCGGCTTGTCGTAGAGCCGGAGCGGGGTGTCGACCTGCATCAGCTCGCCCAGCTTCATCACCGCAACCCGGTCGCCCATCGTCATCGCCTCGACCTGGTCGTGGGTGACGTAGACGGTCGTGACCCCCAGATCGGCCTGGAGCTTGGCGATGTCCGTGCGGGTCTGGACGCGCATCTTGGCGTCCAGGTTGGACAGCGGCTCGTCCATGCAGAAGACCTGCGGGTTGCGCACGATCGCGCGGCCCATGGCCACCCGCTGGCGCTGGCCGCCGGAGAGCGCCTTGGGCTTGCGGTCCAGGAACTCGGTGAGCCCGAGAATCTTGGCGGCGTCCTCGACCCGCTTGCGGCGCTCCTCGGTCGGGACCTTGGCCATCTTCAGCGAGAAGGCCATGTTCTCCGCGACCGACATGTGCGGGTAGAGCGCGTAGTTCTGGAAGACCATCGCGATGTCGCGGTCCTTGGGCGGGATGGTGGTGACGTCCCGGTCCCCGACGAAGATCTTCCCGGAGTTCACCTCCTCCAGGCCCGCGAGCATCCGCAGGGTGGTGGACTTGCCGCACCCCGAGGGCCCGACGAGCACCATGAACTCCCCGTCGGCGATCTCGAGGTCGATGCCGGGCACCGTGGGTGCATCGGCACCCGGGAACCAGCGCTGTGCCTTCTCAAAAGTGACTGTGGCCATGCTTGAACAGCTCCTTCACCGGCAGGTACGTGCCGGACGATCCGTAGTGAAGTGACCCGGATCACACTAGCGGACGCTGTCAGCGGCCGCTGAGCCGCTTGCGCAGGGAGCCGGGCATCGGCCGGCGTTTGACCGAGACCCCGCCCCAGATCGCGACGCCCCGGACCCGGACGGTCGGAGAGTCCTCGTCGAGCTGGGCGCGGACCAGGCTCGACGGCCCGGAGTAGCCGCCCATGATCCCGGTCCCCTCGATGACCACGTTGACGTGCGGGCTCACCGTGATCTCCGCCCCGCCCATGAACGCGTTGACGGTGATCACCACCTCGCGGGCGGCGAACTGAGCCTCCCGCAGGTCGAGGTTGGCGCCGCCCATCATGGTGAAGACCGAGAACCGCTCCGGGACCATCCAGACGCCCTTGCGCTCGAGGCCGCTCAGGATCGCCAGGTGGTGCTCGCTGCGGGGGCCGGACACGACATTCCCGGCCGGTCCCGAGGCGGGCTGGTCGCGATGGGCCGGCAGGTCGAGCGTGATCGGCACCAGGTCGGCGTACGTCTTCGCGGCGTACGTCGCCTCGAGCCGCTCGTCGAGCTCCTCGAGGTCGATGCGACCCTCCCCCGCGGCCTCGCGCAAGATCTCGGCGACCTTGTGCCGCTCCTCGTCAGAGATCCGCAGCTGTCCCGGGTCCCTGGGTCCGAGCTCTCCCGTCATGGGTGCAGCCTAGGTCGAGGGTCCGCCTCAGGCACCGACCACCAGGACCGGGGTGGGCTCGATGCCCACCCGGACGCGCTCGCCCACCCGCAGTGCCGTGGCCCGGGCGCCATCGAGCTGGGCGACCACCACGGTGCCGTCGTCGAGGGTGGCGGTGGCTCGGGAGACGGGTCCGAGGAACGCGACGGTCACGATCGTCGCCTGCCCGTCCGCGGCCGCGTCGAACGAGACCGACTCGGGTCGGACCAGGGCGAACCCCGGACCCGTGGCGGACCCCGGCAGGACCGGCACGTCCACTCCGACCACGCTGCAGGTCCCGCTGCCCCCCTCGACCGGAATGCGATTGCTGAGACCAACGAACTCGCCGACGAACGAGGTTGCCGGTGAGGAGTAGAGCTCGGTCGGGCTGGCGATCTGGTCCAGGCGCCCGGCGTTCATGACCCCCACCCGGTCAGCCACGGCGAGCGCCTCCTCCTGGTCATGGGTGACGAACAGCGTCGTGGTGCCGACGTCGAGCTGGATCCGGCGGATCTCGTCCCGGAGCTGCACCCGCACCTTGGCGTCGAGGGCCGAGAGCGGCTCGTCGAGCAGCAGCACGGCGGGTTCGATGGCCAGGGCACGGGCCAGCGCGACCCGCTGCTGCTGGCCGCCTGAGAGCTGGTTGGCGTAGCGGGCCTTGTGCTCACCCAAGCCCACCAGGTCGAGCATGTCGCCTGCCCGCGAACGGCGTTCCTTGCGCGAGCGTCCGCGCAGCTTGAGCCCGAACGCCACGTTGTCGAGCACGGTGAGATGCGGGAAGAGGCTGTAGGCCTGGAAGACCATCCCCATGTCGCGCTTGTTCGCGGGCACGTCGGTGAGGTCGTCGCCACCGACCCGGATCGAGCCGGCGTCCTGCTTCTCGAGCCCGGCAAGGATGCGCAGGGCGGTGGTCTTGCCGGAACCTGAAGGGCCAAGGAGCACGACCAGCTCTCCGGGCTCCAGGTGCAGGTCGAGGCCGTCGAGAGCGTGCACGTCGCCGTAGGACCGGTGCAGCCCGGCCATCTCGACAGCGACCCCGCTGGAGGAGCCCCGAGGGGTCCCGTTGTCGTTGGACATCTACTTCCCTTCGGACGGCTGACGGCGTCGGTCGAAGAACGACAGCGCGATCAGCAGGACGGCGGCAAACAGCAGCGAGGCGAGCGCCGCCGCCATGGACTCGGGTGCGTTGGCCTTGCTGATCAGCACGATCACCACGGGGAGCGTGTCGTAGTGGCTGAGCGAGGAGATGGTGTACTCGCCCAGCACCAGTGCGACCGCGATGAACGCACCCCCCAGCACCCCGGGCCAGATGTTGGGCAGGATCACCCGGGTGATCACGGTGAACCAGCTGGCGCCCAGCGACCGGGCAGCCTCAGAAAGGGTCGTGGCGTCGAGCGAGGACAGTGAGGCATCGATGGCCCGGTAGGAGTAGGGCAGCACCAGCACGACGTAGATGAACGCGAGCGTCAACGGCGAGTCTCCGACGAGGTAGTTGACCCAGGCATAGACATTGCGCAGGCCGACGACGATCACCAGGGCGGGGATCGTGAGGGGCAGCAGGCACAGGAACTCGATGAGCCGCGTGGCGCCGGGGACGCGCAGACGCACCCAGATCATCGTGGGCACGAGGAGCAGCACCATCCCCACCACGGTGAACACCGCCAGCAGGAGCGACGTCGTGATCGCCTGGGTCATGGTCGGGTCCTGGACGAGCGCGTGCCAGTGCTGGCCGGTCCGCGCCCCGGAGCCGAGCTCCTTGGTGCTGAAGTTCAGCAGTGCCAGGAGCGGGGTGGCGAAGAACGCCGCGAAAACCAGGAGGAGCAGCCAGCGCAGCCCCCTCCCGACCACCCCGGCGGTCATCACAACCACCTCGAGGTGCGCTTGAGCAGCCAGGCATAGAGCGACATCACAACGGCGACGACCACGATCATCTCGAGGGCGAGGGCATAGCCGAAGTTGGCCTGGCCGAGCACGATCTCGCTGGTCAGCGAGGTGCGGATCAACAGCGGGGTGATCGGCGCTCCCTGACTGACCAGCGCCGCGGCGGTGGCGTACGCCGCAAACGCATTGGCGAAGAGCAGCAGCATCGAGCCGAGGAACGCCGGTCGCAGCAGCGGGAACGCGACCTGGGTCCAGTACTGCCGCGTGCTGGCACCGAGGTTGACGGCGGCTTCACGCCACTGGGGTCGGAGCCCCTCCAGTGCGGGCAGGAAGACGATCAGCATCAGCGGAATCTGGAAGTAGGTGTAGACGAGAACCAGTCCGGGGAGCTGGTAGAGCCACGCGACCCCGTTGGGGTCGGTGCCGAGAGTGTCGGCCAGCAGGTTGGTGAGCAGCCCGCCGAATCCGAGGGTGGCCATCCACGCAAAGGCCAGGGTGACCCCGCCGAACTGCGCCAGCACGCCGCACACCGAGGTGACCACGCGCCTCAGGACGCTGGTCGGCGGCGCCGTGACGATGAGGTAGGCCAACAGTGCGCCGAGCACCGCACCTATCACCGCAGACGAGAAGGACAGGATCAGGCTCTCCCGCAGAGCGCGCATCGGCGTCGGGTCGGCGAGCTTGCCCACCTTGGTGAGGGAGTAGCCGCCGGCGTCGTCGTGGAACGCCCCCACCACGACGGTGATCGTCGGGACGAGCAGGAAGACCGTGAGATAGGCCAGGAACGGGAGCAGCCCGACCGACGGCCCGACGCCGAAGCGCCGGCCCGTCGGTCCGGGTGGTGCCGGGGTGGTCGCGGCCGCCACCGGCGCGGTGGTGGTCAGCCGACGGCCTTCGCCCAGTTGTCTGACAGGTAGGCCGCCATCTTCACGGTCTGGGCGTCGGTCGGGATGACCGGCGTGCCGGACACCTCGGGCAGGGCGTCGTACAGCGCCTGGTCGATGGTGCCGGCCTTGACCATCGCGTCCGCGCGCACCGGGCGGGCACCGCCGGCGAGCCACAGGTTCTGGCCCTCGTCGCTGTAGAGGAACTCCTCCCAGAGCCGCGCAGCCGCCGGGTGGGGGGCGTCGGCATTGATCGCCTGGAAGTAGTAGCCGGCGATCGCGGCATTCCCCGGGACGAACACCTTCCAGCTCGGGAGCTTCGCGGACTCGGCGGCGTTCAGGTAGTCCCAGTCGATGACCACGGGGGTCTGGCCGGACTCGATCGTCGCCGAGGTCGGATCGACCGGCAGGAAGTTGCCGGCGTCCTTCAGCTTCTTGAAGTACTCCACGCCGGGGGCGATGTCGTCCGCGGAGCCGCCGTTGGCCACCGAGGCCATCACGACTCCGCTGAAGGCGGCTCCGGCGGCCGTCGGGTCACCGTTGAGGGCGACCTTGCCCTTGAAGTCGGCGCCGAGCAGGTCGTCGAGCGAGGTCACGTCAGGCACCTTGCTGGAGTCGTAGCCCACGGACATGAAGCCGCCGTAGTCGTTGATCCAGGCGCCGCCGGAGTCCTTGAACTCGTCGGGCACGTCGGCCCAGGTCGCGACCTGGTACGACGCGAACATGTCGGTGTTGGCGAGTGCCACCGACTGGCCGAGGTCGAAGACGTCCGGCGCCCGGTCGGTGCCCTTGAGCTGGGTGGCCGCGTTGATCTCGTCCTGGCTGGCGCCGTCAGGCTGGTCGGACTGGACCTTGATGTCGTACTTGTCCTCGAAGGCCGTGATGATGGCGCCGTAGTTGGCCCAGTCGGGCGGGAGCGCGATCACGTTGAGCGTGCCCTCGTCCTGGGCGGCCTTGACGAGGTCGTCCATGGTGCCGAAGTCCGAGACGGACGTGGCGGAGGCCGCGTCGGTGCCGTTGGACGTGGTGGTCGACTTGTTGTCCGCCGGCGGGGAGCACGCCGCCAGGGCGAGCGTCGAGGAGAGTGCTACCAGGGACACCAGCGTGGTGCGGACCTTCACGGGACCTCCTGCTGTCGGGGGCGCCCGATCGGGCGCCGCGCGCACCCTCTCGGGCACATGCATATGGGACCGTACTCCCAGATGGCCGCCACGGGGAGAGCCGGCGAACAGAGTGAGTGGAAGCACGGGCCGCGGCTGGTGAGCGGCGCTCCGGCGCACTCGACTAATCTTCGGACGTGAGCACTGGACCCGAATTCCGCTACTCCGACCTCCTGCCGACCTCCGGTGACGACACGCCGTACCGCTTGGTCACGACCGAGGGCGTCTCCACGTTCGAGGCGAACGGCCGCACGTTCCTGCAGGTCTCGCCCGAGGCGATCCAGCGGCTGACCTCCGAGGCGATGCACGACATCGCCCACTACCTGCGGCCGGCGCACCTGGCCCAGCTGCGCACGATCATCGACGACCCCGAGTCGTCGGGCAACGACCGCTTCGTGGCGCTCGACCTGCTCAAGAACGTCAACATCTCGGCCGGCGGTGTGCTGCCGATGTGCCAGGACACCGGCACCGCGATCGTGATGGGCAAGAAGTCCGAGGGCGTCCTCACCGGCGCCGACGACGGCGAGGCGATCTCGCGGGGCGTCTACGACGCCTACACCAAGCTGAACCTGCGCTACTCCCAGCTCGCGCCGCTGACGACGTACGACGAGAAGAACACCGGCACCAACCTGCCCGCGCAGATCGAGCTCTACTCGACGCCGGGCTCTCTCGGGAAGGCGCCGGAGTACAAGTTCCTCTTCATGGCCAAGGGCGGCGGCTCGGCCAACAAGTCGTTCCTGTTCCAGGAGACCAAGGCGATCCTCAACCCCGAGCGGATGTTGAAGTTCCTGGACGAGAAGATCCGCTCGCTCGGGACGGCCGCCTGCCCGCCGTACCACCTGGCGATCGTGATCGGCGGCACGTCGGCGGAGTTCGCGCTGAAGACCGCGAAGTACGCCTCCGCGCACTACCTGGACAACCTGCCGACGTCCGGTTCGATGGACGCGCACGGGTTCCGCGACCTCGAGCTCGAGGAGGAGGTCTTCAAGCTGACCCAGTCCTTCGGGATCGGCGCGCAGTTCGGCGGGAAGTACTTCTGCCACGACGTGCGCGTCGTCCGGCTGCCACGGCACGGGGCCTCGTGCCCGGTCGCGATCGCGGTGTCCTGCTCGGCCGACCGGCAGGCGCTGGGCAAGATCACGCCCGAGGGCGTCTTCCTCGAGCAGCTCGAGACCGACCCCGCGCACTACCTGCCCGACTCCGGCACCGCCGAGGACATCGCCGGGGGCGAGGTCGTCGCGGTCGACCTCCACCAGCCGATGGCCGACATCGTGGCCCAGCTCGCGCGCCATCCGGTCAAGACCCGGCTCTCCCTGACGGGTCCGCTCGTGGTTGCCCGGGACATCGCTCACGCGAAGATCAAGGAGCGTCTCGACGCCGGCGAGGAGATGCCCGCCTACCTCAAGGACCACCCGGTCTACTACGCCGGGCCGGTGAGCGAGAGCCGCGTCTTGACCGGGTGCCTCGACAGCTCGGCGAGGATGTCGGTCATCGGCT
>JBKJLD010000096.1:0-13495 GCA_046597165.1 Nocardioides sp. | reverse complement strand
CGACAGGAGGTCCAGCACGGCAAGGGGATGGGGCTGCCTTCCTACCCACACCCGCGGCTGATGCCGGAGTTCTGGGAGTTCCCCACGGTCTCCATGGGCCTGACCGCCCTCAACTCGATCTACCAGGCACGCTTCAACCGCTATCTCACCAACCGCAACATCAAGGACACCTCCGACCAGCAGGTGTGGGCATTCCTCGGCGACGGCGAGATGGGCGAGCCCGAGTCGCTCGGCGCGATCGGCCTGGCCGCGCGCGAGGAGCTCGACAACCTGACCTTCGTTGTCAACTGCAACCTGCAGCAGCTCGACGGCCCCGTCCGCGGCAGCGGCAAGATCATGCAGGAGCTCGAGTCGATCTTCCGCGGCGCCGGCTGGAACGTCATCAAGGTCGTCTGGGGCCGCGAGTGGGACCCGTTGCTGGCCCGTGACGTCGACGGTGTCCTGGTCAACCGGATGAACAGCACCCCGGACGGCCAGTACCAGACGTACTCAACCGAGAACGGCGGCTACATCCGCGAGCACTTCTTCGGTTCCGATCCGCGCCTGCGCGCCATGGTCGAGCACATGTCGGACGACCAGATCTGCAAGCTGCCGCGTGGCGGTCACGACTACCGCAAGGTGTACGCCGCCTTCGACGCGGCCACCAAGCATGTCGGGCAGCCGACGGTCATCCTCGCCAAGACGATCAAGGGCTGGACGATCGACGCGCTGGAGGGCAAGAACGCCACCCACCAGATGAAGAAGCTGACCCAGGACGACCTCAAGAAGTTCCGGGACCGGCTGCGCCTACCCCTCTCGGACCGGGACCTCGAGCGGTCCTACGAGGAGTCGGGTGCCGCCCCGTTCTTCCACCCGGGCATGCAGTCCCCCGAGATCGAGTACATGCTCGAGCGGCGCGCCGCGCTCGGCGGCTCGCTGCCCAAGCGGGTCACCCGGGCCACCCCGCTCAAGCTGCCCGGTGATGCGGTGTACGCCGAGCTGAAGCAGGGTTCGGGCAAGAACTCCGTGGCCACCACCCAGGCCGTCGTCCGCCTGCTCAAGGACTGGATGAAGGACCCCGAGATCGGCCAGCGGATCGTGCCGATCGCGCCGGACGAGTACCGCACCTTCGGCATGGACTCGATGTTCCCCAGCGCGAAGGTCTACAACCCGGGCGGCCAGCAGTACGAGTCTGTCGACCGGAAGTTGTTGCTCTCATACAAGGAGTCCGCGCAGGGCCAGATGCTCCACGAGGGCATCTCGGAGGCCGGCGCGGTCGCCTCCGCGACCGCCGCGGGGTCGACGTACTCCACGCACGGCGAGCACATGATCCCGTTCTACATCTTCTACTCGATGTTCGGCTTCCAGCGAACCGCCGACTCGATCTGGGCGATGGCCGACCAGTTGGCCAGGGGCTTCCTCATCGGCGCCACGGCCGGCCGGACCACGCTGACCGGCGAGGGCCTGCAGCACGCCGACGGTCACTCCCCGCTGCTCGCGGCGACCAACCCGGCCGTCGTGCACTACGACCCGGCGTTCGCCTACGAGGTCAGCCACGTCATGCGCTCGGGCCTCGAGCGGATGTACGGCTCGACCGAGCAGGACCCGCAGGGCGAGAGCGTCATCTTCTACATCACCGTCTACAACGAGCCGGTCGCCCAGCCGGCCGAGCCCGAGAACGTCGACGCCGAGGGGATCCTCAAGGGGATCCACCGGGTGTCGGTCGGTGACGGCGAGGGACCGCGGGTGCAGCTGCTCGCCTCCGGCGTGGCCTACCCGTGGATCAAGGAAGCGGCCCGGATTCTCGCCGAGGACTGGGGCGTGCAGTCCGACACCTGGTCGGTCACCTCGTGGAACGAGCTGGCCCGCGACGCCGTCGCCGCCGAGGAGTGGAACCTCCTGCACCCGGGCGCGTCGCCGCGCTCGGCGTACGTCCAGGACAAGCTGAGTGGCGCCCCGGGCCCGGTCGTCGCGGTCTCCGACTACATGCGAGCTGTCCCGCTGCAGATCGCCCGCTGGGTGCCGGCCGACTACCGCGTCCTCGGCGCGGACGGGTTCGGCTTCGCCGACACCCGCCCCGCGGCGCGACGCTTCTTCCACATCGACGCCCAGTCGGTCGTGGTCCAGTCGCTGCAGGCTCTGGCCGACGCCGGCGAGATCGCCCGGGACCAGGTAGAGAAGGCGTTCGAGATGTACCGCATCGACGACCCCACGGCCGTCTCCCACATCAAGCAGGAGGGCGGCGACGCCTGATCGGGCGCGTCAGGAATCACCGGTTAACCGGTGATTCCTGACGTTCCTGGGCGTTGCAACGCCTTGGAACGTCAGGGTTCGCCGGTGAACCGGCGATTCCGACGGCGAATCGCTAAGCGACTCAGGCGCTCGTGATCGAGGTGACCGACGCCGTGGGGGCCTCGGCGGCCTGTCCGCTCTTGAGCAGGGAGCGGAACCGCGCGCGGCTGTACGACGCGGGCTGGGTCGACCGGACGAACTCGTGGACCACCTTGGCGAAGCGGTGGGGGTGATCCTTGTGCGGGAAGTGTCCCGCGTTGGGGATCACCTCCACCCGGGCGCCGGCCGCGAGTGCCGCGGCGTTGCTGGCGTGCCGGACCGGGATCACCTTGTCGTCCCGGCCCCAGATGACCCCCATCGGCATCTCCGCCGTCAGGTAGGCCCGGTCGGCCATCGTCACGATCTGGCCGCGCCAGTCGACGACGGCGCGCACGACGTGGCGGATGGCGGTCCGGGTGTGGGGGTCCTTGAACGAGTCGTAGATGTCGGCGACCTCGCCGAGGTCGCGCGTCGACTTCCAGGAGGTGTGAGACAGCGCGCGCAGGCCGGCCATGCCCACGTGGCGGATGCCCGGGAGGGTCAGGACGCCCATGACCTGGTGGAACCCGGGGGTGGTGATCGCGCGGATCGCCGGAGTCACCTCGGGCCCGAGGCCACCCGACGCGACCAGCATCAGCCGCTCGGTGCGCTCGGGGAACTGGTAGGCGAACTGCATCGCCACCCCGCCGCCGAAGCTGTGACCGATCACCGTCACCTTGTCGACACCCAGGACCGTGAGCAGGTCCCGCATCCCGTTGGCGTAGCCACCGACGCTGTAGTCGGCGCGCGGCTTGTCCGAGAGTCCGTGGCCCAGCAGATCCGGGGCGATCACGGTGTAGCGCTTGGCCAGCGAGTCGATGACCGGCTCCCACGTCGTGTGGTCGCAGCCGAGCCCGTGGAGCAGGAGGAGCACGGGCCCCTGACCGACCTTCACGTACGCGCGCCGGTGGCCGTGCAGCGTGACGTACTGCACCTCGTGGGGCGTTCCGGACACAGTGCCTCCTGGCGCCTCATCAAGCGGAGTTGGCTGCTGATTCAACCAGACGAACTCGCTGTTCCGATACTGGATGCCCTTGTTTTGCCCGGGATTCACCCAATTGAAACATGATCCCACCGAACCCGACCTCACGATCGACCCACCCACTAGCGTGGCGACGTGCCCCGTCGTCCCGCCCCCGAACCGCGCAAGCGTGTCGTCGACGCCCTGAAGCGCTCGACCGGCGCGCTCAGCACCACCGCGATGGCCCGGATGGAGACGGACATGGGGTGGTTCCGCGACCTCAGCGCGGAGGACCGGTCCTGGGTCGGGCTGATCGTCCAGGCCGGCATCAGAGGCTTCGTCGACTGGTACCGCCAGGAGGGTGACCAGGACGTCGGGGGCAGCGCACTCGCCGCCTCCGTCTTCGGTGCGGCACCGAGGGCCCTGGCCGGCGTCATCAACCTCCAGCAGACCGTCGACCTGGTCCGGCTTTCCATCGAGGTGGTCGAGAGCAACATCGACGACCTGCTGGAGCCCGCTGACGCCCCCGAAGTGCACGTGGCGGTGCTGCGCTACGCCCGCGAGGTCGCCTTCGCCACCGCCGACGTCTACGCCCGCGCGGCCGAGGCCAGGGGTGCGTGGGACGCCCGGCTCGAGGCCCTCGTGGTGGATGCCGTGCTGCGTTCGGAGGCCGACGAGTCCCTGCTCTCCCGCGCCAGCGCGGTCGGCTGGGCCGCGCGCGGCGACGTCGCCGTGGTCCTCGGCACCGTGCCGCCGCAGCGAAGCGAGACCGACGTCTTCGACGAGGTACGACGTGCCGCGCGCACCGCGGGCATGGATGCGCTGTGCGCGGTGCAGGGTGAGCGCCTCGTCGTACTCCTGGGCGGGGTGACCGACACCCGGGCGGCCGCGGGAGTCGTCGTCGACCTCTTCGGCGACGGCCCGGTCGTGGTGGGCCCGATCTCCGACGAGCTCTCCCACGCGCACGTGTCCGCCCGGGCCGCACTCTCCGCCCACCGGGCGGCGGCCGGCTGGCCCGGCGCGCCCCGCCCGGTCCGCAGCAGCGACCTGCTCCCCGAGCGCGCGCTGGCCGGTGACGGGCATGCGCGCCGACACCTGGTCGACGAGATCTACCTGCCCCTGGTCCGGGCCCGGGGCACCCTGATCGAGACCCTGGCGGCCTACTTCGAGACGGGCGCCTCCATCGAGGCCACCGCTCGCACCCTGTTCGTGCACCCCAACACCGTGCGCTACCGCCTGCGCCAGGCCGCGGACCTGACCGGATTCACCCCCTCGGACGCCCGCGATGCCTTCACCCTCGAGATCGCCCTGGTCCTGGGGCGGCAGTCGGGCCGCGGCGACGAACTGACCCCCTGAGCATTCTTTGTAGGGTTCCTACAAAGAATTCGCATCCAGATTCGTGGGTGCCGGAGGTGAGCGGCGCCCACACACCCGGCACAGTGGAGGTGTGCTCGTCATCGTCGCTCCCGGTCAGGGAGCCCAGACTCCCGGCTTCCTCCAGCCCTGGCTGGCGGACCCGACCTTCGCCTCGCGCTTCGAGTGGCTCTCCACCGTCGCCGGACTCGATCTGGTGCACTACGGCACCGAGGCCGATGCCGACGCGATCCGCGACACCCGGATCGCGCAACCCCTCCTCGTGGCCACGGGCCTGGTCGCCGCCCTCGAGCTCTTCCCGCATCCCTCCGACGCGTTCGCCCAGGTGGGCGCCGTGGCCGGACACAGCGTCGGTGAGCTGACCGCCGCCGCGGGTGCCCGCGTGATCACCGCAGAGCAGGCGATGGTTCTGGTCCGCGAGCGGGGCCGGGCGATGGCCGAGGCCTCGGCGGTCACTCCCACGGGCATGACCGCCGTCCTCGGGGGCGACCGCGAGGAGGTCCTCGCCCGGATCGCCGAGCACGGCCTGACCGCCGCCAACGACAACGGCCCCGGCCAGGTCGTCGCGGCCGGCACGCTGGAGCAGCTCGCGGCGTTCGCCGCCCAGCCGCCGACCAAAGCCCGGGTGATTCCCCTCAGCGTCGCCGGGGCCTTCCACACCACCCACATGGCCCCCGCCGTCGGGCACCTGGCCGAGCTGGCCCGCTCGGTCTCGGTCCACGACCCGCGCACCCAGGTGATCTCGAACCGCGACGGCAACGTCGTGCACAGCGGGAGCGAGGTGCTCTCCCGGATCGTCGGGCAGATCGCCAACCCCGTCCGCTGGGACCTCTGCATGGACACCATGCTCGACCTCGGCGTCACCGGCATCCTCGAGATGCCGCCGGCCGGCACCCTGACCGGGATCGCCAAGCGGGCCCTCAAGGGTGTCGAGACCTTCGCCCTGAAGACCCCCGACCAGCTCGACGCCGCGCGCGACTTCTGCGCCAAGCACGGCGAGCACTCACACATGGACATCTCCCCCACCTGGCGGATGGTCGTCTCCCCCGTCAAGGGCGTCTTCCACCTCTCCAGCGAGGCGGCCGAGCTGGACGTCCTCGCCCCCGGCGCGGCGATCGGAGCCGTCGCCAACTCACGCGACCGGACCAGCATCACCGCTGCGCACGGCGGTCAGGTGGTGGAGTGGCTCGTGCAGGACGGCGACCCGGTCTCCCCCGGCCAACCGCTCGTCCGGCTCCATCCGGAAGGTGTCTCCTGATGACCACCCTGCAGCCCTCCCAAGGCTCCCCCCACACCGCGATCCTCGGCGTCGGCGCCTACCGCCCCGCCCGACTGGTTCCCAACTCCGAGGTCGTCGACGCGATCGACTCCAGCGACGAGTGGATCCAGCAGCGCTCCGGGATCAAGACCCGGCGCTGGGCCAACGACGAGGAGTCGGTCCAGATGATGTCGGTCGCCGCCTCCCGCCAGGCCCTGGCGAAGGCCGGCGTCGACGCCAACCAGATCGACTGCGTGATCGTGGCCACGGTCAGCCACATGCTCCAGACCCCCGCGATCGCGACCGCGATCGCCCATGAGCTCGGCACCGACCGTGCCGCCGCGTTCGACATCTCAGCCGCCTGCGCCGGCTTCTGCCACGGCATCGCCATGGCCTCCGACTTCGTCCGCGCCGGCAGCTCCAAGTACGTCCTCGTCATCGGCGTCGAGCGACTCACCGACATCCTCGACCTGACCGACCGCGGGACCGCGTTCATCTTCGCCGACGGCGCGGGTGCCGCGGTCGTGGGCCCCAGTGACACGCCCGGGATCGGCCCCGTCGTGTGGGGCTCGGACGGCGAACAGTTCGACCTGATCCGGCAGCGCGAGGACTGGCGTGACGTGATCGCGTCCGGCGAGCCCGTCATGCCTCACCTGGTGATGCAGGGCAACCAGGTCTTCCGATGGGCGTCGTTCTCGATGGCCAAGATCGGCCAGGAGGCGCTGGACCGGGCCGGCGTCTCCCTCGACGAGCTCGACGTCTTCGTGCCGCACCAGGCCAACATGCGCATCGTCGACGCGATGGCCCGCTCCATGAAACTGCCCGCCCGGGTCCGGATCGCGCGCGACATCGCCGACCAGGGCAACACCTCCGCAGCCTCGATCCCGCTTGCCCTCGAGCGGATGATCGCCGAGGGCGAGGCCCGACCCGGCGACACTGCCCTGCTCATCGCCTTCGGTGCCGGCCTGGCCTACGCGGCCCAGGTCGTCACCGTTCCCTGATCGCACCACCCCAGCAGCTCACCCAACAGAGAAGGAACCAAAGATGGCCACCACCGAAGAGATCCGCGTCGACCTCGCCGACATCGTCAACGAGGTCGCCGGCATCGACGCCGACGACGTCCAGCTCGACAAGTCGTTCGTCGACGACCTCGATGTCGACAGCCTCTCCATGGTCGAGGTCGTCGTGGCCTGCGAGGAGAAGTTCGGCGTGTCGATCCCCGACGACGAGGTCAAGAACCTCAAGACCGTCGGCGACGCGGTCGCATTCATCGAGCGCGCCCAGAACTGACCACCCCGATCCGCGCTGGCGCCGGCGGGGTCCCCGCCGGCGCCGCCGGACGCAGCGCACCAGAGCAGAGGATGAGATGAGCCGTACAAGAGTCGTCGTGACCGGCCTCGGGACCACCAGCCCCGTCGGCGGAGACGTGCCCTCCACCTGGGACGCGCTCGTGAACGGACGCTCCGGCGTGCGTCACCTGACCGAGGACTGGGCCGAGGAGCTCCCGGTGAAGATCGCCGGGCGGGTCGCCGTCGAGCCCACCGACGTCCTGGACCGGGTCAAGGCCCGACGGCTCGACCGCTCCTCCCAGCTCGCGATGGTCGCCGCCATGGAGGCCTGGAAGGACTCCGGGCTCGAGGGCCTCGAGATCGACCACGACCGGCTCGGCGTCGCACTCGCCTCCGGGATCGGCGGGGTCACGACCCTGCTGGCCAACTACGACCTGCTCAAGGAGAAGGGCGCGCGCCGCGTCTCTCCGCTCGCGGTCCCGATGCTGATGCCGAACGCGCCCGCCGCGAACATCAGCCTGTACGTCGGAGCCCGCGCCGCCGTGAACACCCCGGTCTCGGCCTGCGCCTCCGGCAACGAGAGCATCGCCCTGGCCGTCGACCAGATCCGGCTCGGGCGGGCCGACATCGTGGTCGCCGGCGGGACCGAGGCCGCGATCCACCCGCTGCCCATGGCCGCGTTCGCCCAGATGATGGCGCTGTCCAAGAACACCGGTGACCCGACCACGGTCTCCCGCCCGTGGGACACCGGCCGCGACGGCTTCGTCCTCGGCGAGGGCGCCGGCGTCCTGGTCCTGGAGTCCGAGGCACATGCGTTGGCTCGCGGTGCGAGGATCTACGCCGAGGTCCTCGGCGCCGGCATCACTGCCGACGCCCACGACATCGCCCAGCCCGACCCGGCTGGGCGTGGCGGCGCCCGCGCCATCCTGCGTGCACTTGCGGAGTCGGAGATCACCCCCGCCGACACCGCGCACATCAACGCCCACGCCACCTCGACGCCGCAGGGCGACATCGCCGAGGGTCTGATGATCCACGCCACCCTGGGCAACCACGCCTCGGACGTGATCGTGACGAGCACCAAGTCGATGACCGGCCACCTGCTCGGCGGAGCCGGCGCCCTCGAGTCGATCGCCACCGTGCTGGCGCTCTACCACCGCGTCGTACCCCCCACGATCAACCTCGACAACCTCGACCCCCAGGTCGAGCTCGACATCGCCACGAAGGCGCGCGACCTGCCGGCCGGCTCCATCGCGGCGCTCAACAACTCGTTCGGCTTCGGTGGAGCCAACGTCGCAGTGGCGTTCGGCAGCGTCTGATGACTCCGTCTGGAACGGCCACGGCTCCCGTGGCCCGACCGGTCAAGCTGCCCCGCGAGGAGGACCCGCGCAACCCGGTTCACCGGCTTGCCGCCCTGCTCGACGAAGGCACCCTGGAGCTGATCACCCCCGATGACGACTCGGGGATGCTGGCGGCCGTCGGTCAGGTCGAGGGCACCCGGGTCGTGGCGTTCTGCTCCGACGCGACGGTGATGGGCGGCGCCATGGGCGACGTGGGCTGCCGCGTCGTGGTCGACGCCTACCACCGCGCCCTGACCGACAAGATCCCCATCATCGGGCTCTGGCACTCCGGTGGGGCCCGCCTTGCCGAGGGCGTCCTGTCACTGCACGCCGTCGGCCGGATCTTCCACATCATGACCCAGGCCTCCGGCACGGTCCCACAGATCTCGGTCGTGCTCGGCCCCGCTGCCGGCGGCGCCGCCTATGGACCCGCTCTGACCGATGTGGTGATCCTCGGCCCCGAGGGAAGGATCTTCGTCACCGGCCCCGACGTGGTCCGCTCGGTCACGGGCGAGGACGTCGACATGCTCCGCCTCGGCGGCCCCGAGCCGCACGGCCGGCGCTCGGGTGTCGTGCACATCCTCACCGACTCCGAGCGCGAGGCGCTCGAACGCGCCCGCATTGTCGCCGCGTTGCTGGGCTCCCAGGGCAGCCTGGTCGTGGGCGACGTGCTGGACCGCGACCTCGAGGCCCTGCTGCCGGAGTCCAAGAAGCGTGCCTACGACGTGCACCCACTGGTGGAGGCCGTCCTCGACGAGGGCACCGCTCAGGAGCTGCACGCCCGCTGGGCTCCCAACATCGTGACGGCGCTCGGCCGCTTCGGCGGCCGCACGGTCGGTGTGGTCGCCAACAACCCGCTGCGCCTCGGCGGCTGCCTCGACTCGTTGTCGGCCGAGAAGGCGTCCCGCTTCGTGCGGATGTGTGACGCCTTCGGAGTCCCCCTCATCGTGCTGGTCGACGTCCCCGGCTACCTGCCCGGCGTGGGCCAGGAGTGGGACGGCGTCGTACGCCGTGGCGCGAAGCTGCTGCACGCGTTCGGCGAGTGCGTCGTCCCCCGAGTCACCCTGGTCACCCGCAAGACCTACGGCGGCGCCTACATCGCCATGAACGCGCGCTCCCTCGGTGCCACCCGCGTCTTCGCGTGGCCGGGTGCCGAGGTCGCGGTCATGGGCGCGGTCGCCGCGATCCGCGTGCTCCACCGGCGCAAGCTCGCCGAGGTCGCGCCCGAGATCCGGCCCCAGGTAGAGGCCGAGCTGGCCGCTGAGCACGAACGGATCGCGGGCGGCGTGGAGAAGGCCGTGGAGATCGGGGTGGTCGACGAGATCGTGTCACCCTCGGCCACCCGGTCGTCGATCGCCCGGGCGATCAACGACGCGGTGCAGACCCACGGCGTCCTGCGCGGGAAGCACGGCAACATCCCGCTGTGAGCGCTGCGGCCGGGCTCCGGGCGTAACGACTCGGCGCCAGTCGCGTTGTAGGGGATGACCCACGTCACACCCTGGAGGCATCCCATGTTGCGCAAGGCCATGTTCACGGCGCTCGGAGTAGTCCTGCTGGCGGCGGCGCCGGCCGACGCCCGGACCGACCGCTACGGCCACACCTCGGCCGCCGACGGCGCCCTGCGCGACGGGTGTCACAACTACCGCTACCACTACGTGGTCGACGCCCCGACCCACGACTGGACGCTCGAGACGTTCCTGCGAGGACCCGACGGGGAGCATCTGGCGGCTGGAGTGTTCGCGGACAACTCGGACCCCGAGCACGGTCGCCCAGTCTTCCGCTTCTGCGACAACTCCACGGAGCCCGGGCGATTCACGATCCGGGCGCGGCTGCACTGGTACAGCGGGTACGACGGCCACAAGGTCGTCTACAAGCGCTCCCACTTCCGCCTGCACCGGGTCCGGTGAGCCGCACCGAGCCGACTCCGAGTGGGCTCAGACCACCTGGTGCAGCCAGCGCACCGGGGCGCCGTCGCCCGCGTGGCGGAACGTCTCCAGCTCGTCGTCCCAGGGCTTGCCGAGCAACTTGTCGATCTCGTTGAGGACGGTCGTGTCCCCGAGCGCCGCCTTGACCACCGCGGCCTTGAGCCGGTCCTCGGGGATCATGATGTCGCCGTGCAGTCCGGTGACGGCATGGAAGACACCGAGCTCGGGGGTGTAGGAGTAGCGGGCGCCCTCGGAGGCCGAGGTGGGCTCCTCGGTGATCTCGAAGCGCAGCTGGTTCCAGCCGCGCAGGGCCGAGGCGACGGCAGCGGCCGAGCCGGCGTCACCCGCCCAGGAGTGCTCGGAGCGGTAGCTGCCGGACTGGGCCGGCTGCGGCGTCCAGTCGAGGCTCACGGGCACGCCGAGGACGCCGCCGACGGCCCACTCGATGTGTGGACACAGCGCCGACGGCGCGGAGTGGACATACAAGATGCCCCTGGTCCCCGAGCCGTTAGGACGGGTTGCAGTGCGTGCGGTCACCGTGACCTCCTTCATCTCCGGCGCGAGATACGCCTTCCCCAGCGGTCTCGAATGGAGTGATGGATGGTGCTGATGACACCTGTGTAAGTTGTGTGCCCCATTGTGACCCATGGGACGCCTGAAAACCAGCGGTACGGCGACTCGAGTCGCGGCGTGTCAGAAACCGGTCGAGGTCGCCCCGGCCCGACGAGGGCCGAGATCCATCAGCGTCGCGATCACCTGCTCGGCGATGCCCAGTCCCCCGAGGTGGCTCTCGCCGTCGATCACGCTCATCGTGGCGTCGGGCAACCGGTCGACAACGTGCCGACCGTGGGCGAAGGGGACGATGTGGTCGGCATCGCCGTGCCACCACCGCACCGGCACCGCCACGTCGGCTGCCGTGAAGCCCCAGTGCCGGGTGAACAGCAGCAGATCGTTGATCGGTGCCGAGGTCTGGAACCGGCTGCCGTTGAGCAGGTCGTCGAGGAACATCGCCTTGAACTCTGGGCGGGAGAGCAGGTTCTTGTCCCCCGGCGGCTGCAGCGCGGCGTACAGGTCCAGTCCCGGACCGGCCAGGGGACGCACCAGCCGGATGGCCTGGGTCAGCGCCACGCCCAGAGGGACCCGCGCCACGGAGAGCACGGGCGCCAGCAGCACCGCCAGCTGGATCACCCCACCGGGGACCGCGTCCACGCCCTGGGTCGGCGCGACGCCGCCCAGGACACCGACGCCGTGCACCCGATCGGGCAGCGCCGCACCTGCGGCCAGGGCGTAGGGACCACCGCCGGACAGGCCGATGAGTCGGACGGTGTCGGCCCCGAGGGTGTCGAGGAGGATCGAGAGGTCAGCGGTCCAGTCGATGATGTCGGGATACAGGTGCGGCGTCGAGGACCCGATGCCGGGTCGGTCCACGCCGATGATGCGCAGCCCGTGCGCCTCGGCGTAGGCCCGGGCCTCGAGCGGGATCTGGCGACGGGCACCGGGGGTGCCGTGCATCCAGACGATGGCGGGTCCGCGCGTCGAGCCGTACTCCGCGAAGCTGAGGCGGCGCTGCCCGCGGACGGCGACACTGCCCTCGAGGGCCGGTCGTTTGACTGAGCTCATGATCGTGAGTGTCCCATGGGTCTCGCGTCTCCGGCGCGCGTCTCAGAGGCGCACGGCGGCCGGATCCACGATGTTGGTGAAGTCCCAGACCTCGCCGAGCAGCTGGCCGTCGCCGACCACCACCGACCCTCGACGACATCGAGGACCACGCAGGTGATGTTGTCGCGTCCACCGGCGGTCAGCGCCGTCTGCGTCAACCCAGGCGCTTCTCGAGGATCTCGGCGCGCTCGGAAGCATCCGTGAGCTCGTCACTGTCGATCGCAAAGGTCCGGTGGAACCACGCCAGGGCGTCGGTCTCGCGGCCGGCGGCCTCCAGGGTGTCGGCGTAGGCGTAGCGCAGCCGGACCACCCAGTTGGCACGGTTCTTGTTCATCAGCGGCGCGAGCTCGAGCGTGCGCAGCGAGGCGTCCAGCTGTCCCATGTCGCGACGGGCACCGGCCTCGACCAGAGTCATCTCCGCCTTGGCCTCCGGCGGAAAGTTCGCCACGGACGGGCTCTTGGCCAGTTTCAGGGCCTGCTCGGGGTTGCCGAGCGCCCGATGGCAGTCCGCCATCATCGGGAGGTACTCGGTCGCACCGTTCATCCGCTTGGCAGCGCGCAGCTCCGCCAGCGCCTCGGCGTAGTGGCCGGCGGCGTAGGCAGCCTCACCGGTGGCCTCACGGACCACGGCGATCCGCGACGCGCGGGCCCGCGCGGCCAGCGTGTGCTGGTAGGCAGTCTCCGGGTCGGTGTCCATCAGCGTGCCGGCAGCAGCGAGGTGCCGCGCGACTCGGGCGGCCAGCTTCTCCGGGAGACCCTTGAGCTGAGCGGTCACCGAGCGGTCGAGCTCGCGGCCGGTGATCTCCTCGGGCAGGTCCGGGCCGTCGTACTTCGACTGGTCGACCGAGCGCGGTCCCTGCTTGTCGGCCGGGCGCGACCAGTCGTTCTTGCGACCGGGGCGGTCCCCACCGGAGCGGGAGCCACCACGTGGGTCCTTGCGGGCGTCGCCACGGGAATCGCCGCGGGAGTCCTTGCGGTCCGGACGCTCACCGGCACGGACCGGGCGGTCGGGACGGTCGCCGGCGCGAGCGGGGCGGGGCTTCTCGGAACGGGCGGGACGGCCCGACGAGTCGCCGGCCCGGCGGGGACCCGACGGACGACCTTCACCGCGTGCGGGACGCTGGTTTCCTCGATCATCGGCCACGACTCTTCACCTCTCGACGTCCGACCAACCCTGGTCGGAAAATGACGTAGAGGCCACCTTGCGGTGGCCTCTACGAAGTGTATGTCCGGCGGCGTCCTACTCTCCCACAGCCTCTCGGTTGCAGTACCATCGGCGCTGAAAGGCTTAACTTCCGGGTTCGGGATGGGACCGGGTGTTTCCCTTTCGCTATGGCCGCCGT
>JBKJLD010000001.1:0-17600 GCA_046597165.1 Nocardioides sp. | reverse complement strand
GACGCCTCGACCGGCGTGCGGTCGAGCAGGGTGATGTCGGAGAGCAGCACGCCGCAGGGGTGTACGGCGATGTGTCGAGGCAGCCCGTCGAGGCGCTCGACGAGCCGGAACATCAGGTCGAGGCGTTCTTCGCCTAGGCCACTGAGCCGCAGCTCCGGCAGCTCCCGCAGGGCGACCCGGGCATCGCGAGCGCGGATGTGCGGGAACGCCTTGGCGATCGCGTCGATCTCGACCGGCGGCATGCCCAGGGCGGCGCCGACGTCGCGCACGGCGTGCCGGACCCGGTAGGTGTCCATCATCGAGACACAGACGCACCGCTCCCCGCCGTAGGTGTCGAGGATCCGTTCGTAGACCTCGAGTCGCCGGGCCGACTCGACGTCGATGTCGATGTCGGGCAGCGCCTGGCGCAGCGGCGAGAGGAACCGCTCCATGAGCAGCCCGTGCCGGATCGGGTCGACCCCGGAGACGCCGAGCAGGTAGTTGACCAGGCTGCCGGCACCGGAGCCCCGTGCTGCGCTGCGGACCCCCATCTCGCGGATCAGGTCGGTGACGTCGCCGACGGTGAGGAAGTACGACGCGTAGCCGAGCTCGCGGATCGTCTCCAGCTCGTCGTCGAGCCGCTTCCAGATCCGCTGGCGCGGGGCGGAGCCGTAGCGGTCCCCGACCGCCCCCTCACAGCGGGCGCGCAGCAGCCCGTCCGCCGAGGTGCCCTCCCCCGACAGCTCGAACTCGGGGAAGTGCACCTCGCCCAGCCCGAGGTCGGCGCGCGGGTCGAGCGCGCACCGGTCGGCGATGGTGCGGGTGCGGGCCAGCAGCCGGCGGGCCGCCCGGGCCGGGTCGCTGTCGAGTCCGGCCGCCCGGCAGACCTCCTCGGCGACCTCGGCCATCTGCTTGCCGGACTTGAGGAACCCCTCGGCGTTGCCCCGGAACTGGGCGGGGCCGACGGGCCGGAGGTCGGCGGAACCGAGGGCGACCAGCCGGCGGGCGGCGTCGAGGAGGTCGATGGTGGGAGCGTCGTGACGGTCGGCGTAGCGGACCGCGTTGCTGAGCACGGTGCCGAGCCCGGCCCGGCCGGCCACCCCCAACATCCGGGCCGCGTGCGGCGTGGTGCCGGGCCCCCAGCTGCCGGCACCGCTGTCACCACCCCCGGCGAGCCGGTGCGAGACGAGCTCGACGACGAGGTTCTCGCGGGGCACCAGCTCCAGCCAGGGGGCGAGCGCCGCGTGGGCCAGGTCGTCGCGACGCCGGGTGGCGGCCGCGCCGAGCTCGGAGCCGGGGCCGAGCAGGACCATCAGGTCGCCGTTGGCGAGCGGGCCGGCGAGGTGCGTGGCGAGGAGGTCGAGGTCGAGCACGGGCTTGCCCCGCTCGCCGGACAGCTGGGTGGCCGAGACCAGCCGACAGATCGCCGCCCAGCCGGCACGTCCCCCCGTGCCACCGCTGGCGGCGAGGAACGTGACCCGGGGCAGCCGCTCCTGGCGGAAGGCGCCGCCCCGGACGGGGGTGCGGGCAGTCGGGCGACGCGCCTCGACGACGGCCCCGAGCGCGGCCCCCAGGACGGGTCGGTGGGCGAGGTCCACCCCGAGCACCGGGCGGATCCCGGCACCCAGGCACGCCTTGGCGAACTTGACCGCACCGTAGGTGCCGTCCCGGTCGGTCAACGCCAGGGTGTCCATCTCCTGCTCGGCCGCCCGCGCCACCAGTGCGGGCGGGTGCGAGGCGCCGTACTGCAGGGAGTAGCCCGAGGCCACGTGCAGGTGGACGAACGGGTCGGTCACGGTCCGGCTGCTCCCGTCAGCCGGCCCGGCCGGCGACGACCACGCGGTGCTCCACCGGAGCGTGCGGGACCAGGCCGAGAGCCTGCTCCACCACCGCGAGGAACCGGTCCGCGTCGCGCACCAGGTCGTCGGCCTCGCGCTCGGTGACGGCCCGGGTGGAGCCGGCCTCGGCCGCGGCCCGCTTGCCGGCGCCGGCCGCGAAGAACCGCGCCCACTCGACGAGCTCGGGGGCCACCTCGACGAGCAGCACCCAGGCGTTCTTCTGGGGACGGCGGCGACCCGGTGCGGGGTGGGCCCGGGCGGCGAGCAGCGCGGCGGCCGCCCGCAGCGCCGCGACGTGCGCGCAGGCGTACCGGGTCGGCACCTCGGAGGCGGTGATCGCCTCGCTCAGGGACTCCGCGGCCCGGGTGAGGTAGGAGTGGGTGGTGGCCGGGAGGGCAAAGGGGTTCACATCCATGGGGTCCACCGCCTCAGTCCGCGCAGCCGATGAGCTGCCAGTGGCCGTCGGCCCAGTCGAAGGAGAGGTCGAAGACCCCGTTCCCGCCCGAGCTCCCGCCCGAGCCGGCACCCGCGGTCCCGAGAGAGCCACGGCCCGCCTCGACCCGCCACAGCTCGCGCTCGGCGACGAGGTCACCGTCACGCTCACCGGGCGCCTGCCACCAGGGGGCCGTCTCCACCCAGTGCCCGAGCACCGCACGGACCTTCCAGAGCCGGCCGTGCCACAGGAACTGCTCGGGGGCCTCGACACCGGCCACCCAGCCCTTGCGCACGTCCACGGGGTCGTCGTAACGCCTCATCGGGTCGTCCTCTCTCCAGCGTCGTCGACCCCTGCCGACCCGGTGGGGACGGGGGTCGAGGTCGCCCCCACCGGGCCTCGTTCGAACAGGTGTTCGAACACATGGGAACGGTACACCCCACCACGGACAGCCCGTCAAGGCCCGCAGAGAACCCGGAGGAAACCCGGGGAGAGAACCACTCGAGGACCCCGGACAGGGGGTACGCAGGGGCGGCTCAGGAAGCGGCGGTGGGGCCGTTGGCCTCGGTGTCGGAGGTCAACCGGGCGCCCCGGATGTAGGCACCGGTGTCGCGGTGCCACAGGAAGAAGAGGAGCACGAGCTCCAGAACGATCGAGAGCGCCGACAGCACCACGAACAGCACGGGCGGGTCGATCCGCAGGCCGGCGAGGGTGCCCAGGACCATGAAGACCAGCAGGGCGCTCAGCGAGAGCCGGGCCCAGTTGTGCCCCGCCCGGATGAAGACCGTGAGCACCCCCGTCAGGGCTGCGAAGACGCAGAACAGCACGATCGCGACCGGGACGAACGCCGGGGGCCGCACCGAGCCGGTGTCGGCGTGACCGACGCCCCAGACCCGGACCAGTTCCTCGTGGAAGACCACCGTCAGCAGCGCGGTGAGACCGCTCACGCCGACCAGGGCCAGGAGCAGCCGGACCGCACGGGTCAGCGACGCCGGCTCCTGACGAGCTGTCCTGGCCATCTGTCTCCTCCCCCGAACATGCCGGGAACACCCCGGGTCGCGCCGGAAAACTACTGGGTCCGTACTTCGTGCCCTGACTAGGGTCGGCCCCATGACGAGCGAGCACCCCACGATCACGCGCTTCCGCGCCGAGCACTCCCGGCGCGGCGGCGTCGGCGACGTGGTCATTCTGCCCGATGCCGTCCACACCGCTGCACTGGCCGCCGCAGCCCTGGGCTGCGAGGTCGGTGCGATCGCCAACAGCCTCCTCTTCGACGCCGACGGCGCCCCCGTGCTGGTCCTCACCTCCGGCGCCCACCGGGTCGACACCGACAAGGTGGCGCAGACGGTCGGTGTCTCCGCCCTGAAGCGCGCCCGGCCGGAGTTCGTGCGCGAGCACACCGGCCAGGTGATCGGTGGGGTCTCCCCCATCGGCCACCCCGCGCCCGTGCCGACCTACCTCGACTCCTGGCTGCGGCGCTACGACGTGGTCTGGGCCGCCGCGGGCCACCCGGCCGCCGTCTTCTCCACGACGTACGACGAGCTGGTCGCCCTCACCGGCGCGATCGAGATCGACGTCGAGTAGCCACGGACCGCGCCGTAGGGTGCTCGCCATGACACGGGTGGTGGTGGTCGGCGCAGGCTTCGGAGGACTGGCCAGCGCCGTGCGCCTGGCCAAGCTCGGCCACGACGTCACCCTGCTTGAACGCTCTTCCGCCCTCGGCGGGGCACTCTCGCCGCTCTCCGAGGGCGGCTTCACCTGGGATGCCGGCCCCAGCTGGACCCTGCTCCCGGCCGTCCTGCGCGACCTGTTCCGCAAGTCCGGGCGCCCGCTGGAGCGCGAGCTCGACCTTGTCCCGCTCGAGGTGGTGCGCGAGCACCGCTTCGAGGACGGCTCCTCGGTCGCCGTCCCCGGTGGCTCCCGCGCCGCGCAGATCGCGGCCTTCGACGAGCTCGGCGCGGGCCTGGGCCAGCGCTGGGTGGACCACGTCGCGTCCTACGCCGACGACTGGGAGGCGCTGCGCCGCAGCTACCTCGAGGTCCCGTGGGACCGGGCGCACGTCCCCCGCGAGGTGGCCGCCCGTCTCGACAGCCGCGAGATGCTCCACCAGCGGCTGCGCCGCACGTTCAAGGACGACCGCCTGCGCCTGGTCGCCGCCCATCCCTTCGTCGCCGAGGGCCACGACCTGCGCAACGTGCCCGCCTGGCTCGGCCTCGTGGCGTACCTCGAGCAGCGGTTCGGCGCCTGGACGGTGCCCGGTGGCCTGAGCGCCGTCGGCGAGACGCTCACCGAGCGCCTGGCCACCCGCCGGGTCACGGTGCACACCGACACCGAGGTCACCGACCTGGTGCTCCGCGACGGCCGGGTCGCAGCGGTCGCCACCACCACCGGCGAGATCGACGCCGACGTCGTGGTCTGCGCGATCGACCCGCGCCGGCTGCCCACCCTCGCCGGCCACGTGCAGCGCACGATGCCGGCGATCCCACCGGTGGTCTCCTACCTCGGGCTCGAGGGCGAGCTCCCCGAGCTGCCCCACGAGCTGGTCCTGCACGGCGACCCGATGCTGGTCGTGCGCACCGGCGGCCGCGCCCCCGACGGCTCGAGTGCGTGGACGGTGCACGGCCGCGGCAACCTCGCCGAGGACCTGCTGCGGGCGCTGGCCCGGCACCGGATCGACGTGCGCCACCAGGTCGTCGTCCGGATCGACCGCTCACCGCGCGACCTGGTCGAGCGCTGGGGCGGCTCGCCGATGGGGGTCCTGTGGCAGGGGCGTTCAACGGTCCGTCGCCGGCTCGGCCCCGACACCCCGGTCCCGGGCGTGTACGCCGCCGGGGCGCACGCGACGCCGGGCGCCGGACTGCCGTTCGTCGGGCTCTCTGCCGCCCTCGTCGCGCAGGCGATCGGGCCGGCCTGACCGCCGCCCTCAGGCGGTGATCTGGAGCGCGGCGAAGATCTCGAGGGTCGCCCTGGACCGGTTCAACGTGTAGAAGTGCAGCCCGGGCGCGCCCCCGGCCAGCAGCTCCTCGCAGAGCCCGGCCGCGACGGCGATGCCCTCCGCCCGCAGGGCGACCGGGTCGGCCTCGTGCGCAGAGATCCGGGCGACGACCTCGGCCGGCACCTCCCGGCCGGACAGCTCGGCCATCCGCCGGATCTGGTTGAGGTTCGTGATCGGCATGATGCCGGGCAGGATCGGGATCTCGACGCCGGCCGCGCGGCCGCGCTCGACCAGGCTGAAGTAGTCGGACGCGCGGAAGAACATCTCCGTGATCGCGAACTCGGCACCGGCCTGCTGCTTGGCCAGCAGCACGGCCACGTCGTGGTCCAGCGAGGGCGCCTCGCGGTGGCCCTCGGGGAAGGCGGCGACACCGACGCTGAAACCGCCGGTCTCGGTCACCAGCGCAACCAGCTCGGCGGCGTAGGTCAGGCCGCCCTCGGTGGCGGTCCACGGCGAGCCCGGGCCGCCGGGCGGGTCGCCGCGCAGGGCGAGCACGTTGTGCACCCCGGCCTCGGAGTACGCCGCCAGGATGGCGCTCAGCTCCTCACGGGTGTGCCCGACACAGGTCAGGTGGCCCATCGGGGTCAGCGAGGTCTCCCGGGCGATCCGGCCGGTCACGCGCACGGTCGTGTCGCGCGTCGAGCCGCCCGCGCCGTACGTCACCGAGACGAAGGTCGGCCGGTAGGGCTCCAGGGCGCTGATCGCCTGCCAGAGCTGCTCCTCGCCGGCCTCGTCCTTGGGCGGGAAGAACTCAAAGGAGAAGGAGCGTCCGCCGCTGCGGATGAGCTCCCCGATCCCTCGCACACGGTCCTCGGCCATGGGGAAAGTCTAGGTTCGCCCCGGTCCGGGGGCGGGCGGTGTCCAGAATCGCCGACTGACTAGGCTCGGTCGCGTGACGCGCGGCGACAACGGTTGGGACAGCACCGCGTTCCGCGACCGCATCCAGGCCGTCCTCGACGACTTCCTCGTGGAGCAGACCGCCCGGCTCGCGCCCCTCGGTGACGACGCCACCCGGCTCCTGGCCGAGGCCCGGCTCTCGGTCTCCGGCGGCAAGCGGTTCCGCGCCGCCTTCTGCTACTGGGGCTACCGCGCCGTCGCCCCCGAGCTCCCCGACGAGGACGCCCTGATCCGCGCGTGCGCCTCCCTCGAGCTGCTGCACGCCAGCGCCCTGGTCCACGACGACCTGATGGACGCCTCCGACACCCGCCGCGGCCGTCCCGCCACCCACCGGCAGTTCGAGGCCGACCACCGCGCCGCCGGCTGGCGCGGCGACCCCGAGCAGTACGGCGGGGCCGCCGCGATCCTGCTGGGCGACCTGCTGCTGAGCTGGGCCGACGAGCTGCTGCGTCGGTGTGGGTTCCCCCTGGCCCAGGTGGCACCGGCCCTCGACGTCTTCGACCGCTGCCGCTCGGAGGTGATCGCCGGCCAGTTCCTCGACGTCTCGGTGCAGGCGCGAGGCCGCGCCGACGTCGAGACCGCGATGACGGTGCTGCGGTACAAGTCCGCGAAGTACTCCATCGAGCGACCCATCCACATCGGGGCCGCGCTCGCCGGGGCGACCCCGGAGACCATCCGCGCACTGGCGGCGTTCGGGCTGCCGCTGGGCGAGGCGTTCCAGCTGCGCGACGACCTTCTCGGTGTCTTCGGCGACCCCGCCACCACCGGCAAGCCCGCCGGCGACGATCTGGTCGAGGGAAAACGCACGGTCCTGGTCGCGCTCGCCCTGGATGCAGCCGCCCCCGCGGACGCCGAACTGCTCGACCGTTCCCTGGGCACCGCGCTGGACGTGGACCGGGTCGAGGAGCTGCGCCGGGTGATCGACGCCTCGGGCGCCCACGCCCAGGTCGAGGCGGTCATCGGCGACCTGGCCGGCCACGCCGTGGCTGCACTGGACCGGGCCGACGTCGACGAGCACGCCCGTGCCGTCCTGCGCCAGCTCGCATCGTCCGCCACCCAGCGCGTCGTCTGACCGGCCAGACGCGGAGGTCAGTCCAGGTCGGGTACGCCGACCGGGTCCGGGCCGTCGCCGCGCAGCAGGACGGCGAACCGGCCGCCACGTTCGGCGTTGACCCGGGCGCCCAGGACACTCAGCGCCACCGAGAACGCCCGCTCCTCGGCCCGCGCGAAGGGACCCCAGCCGTCCCAGAGCAGGACGGTGCCAGTGACGTTGGCGGGAACCACGTCGTGCAGACAGTCCGCGAGGGCGTCGAAGTTGCGGCCGTAGTGATCGGGGAACGCCAGCACCCGGCCCACCTCGTCGAGGAACTCGGCGCGGGTCTCGGTGGTCCAGCCGTCGAGGTGGGCGAAGCGCCACCCGGCGTGCTCGACGGTGTGCCGCACGTCGCCCACCTCGAAGGCGCTGTGCCAGCGGAAGACGCCCGGCTCGGTGCGGCCGGCCAGCAGCGCCGCGAGCCCGCTCATCGCTGGATCCGCTCAAAGGACTGATAGTGGTCGGCCGTCCAGTAGAGCTCGTCGCCGTCGCCGGCGATGATCCGGCGGGCGCCGCGGTCGGACGAACCGGGGGTCTCGACGGTGTACTCCCGGTAGTAGCCGCGCTCGTGGTCGGGCAGCAGCCCCTCGAAGTTGCCGAAGGTGCCACCGTCGTGGTCCGGGTACGGGTACGGACCACCGGCGTCGATCAGGCTGATCGTGTCTTGTGCCTGCGTCGGGAGCGTCGAGGCCGCCACCCAGGACAGCCCGCTGACAGGATCCCGCCCGGCGTCGACGGTCGGGGCACCCGACGGGTCGCTCGACGTACCAACCAGCTGGCCGCTCGACTGGGCCCACCAGACGAGCAGCGCGACCGCGATCGCCACGACCGCCCCGACCGTGGACCGCTGGCTCCTCGCGGTCGTCATCGGGCGGTCATCGGCTCAGAGCGCCATGGCCTGGGCGCGGCGCTTGACCTCGGAGCCGCGGTTCTCGCGCAGCGCGTCGATCGGTCGACCGGGCAGCCCCAGGTCGGTGAAGATCCAGGCGATGCACTCGCGATCGTCGAAGTGGCCGTCGTGCAGCATCGTCAGCAGGCCGGGCAGCCCCTTGACGACCAGCCCGTCCTGGATGAAGTCGGCGGGGATCTGCTGGCCGGCGCCATCGGAGGGCACCGCGGCGGCCAGCTCGTGGTCGCGGATCATGGTGCGCACCTTGGCCACGGTGACGCCGAGCTCGGCGGCGGCTGCGGCCCAGTCGATCCAGTCGGGGACCAGCGCGCCCAGGTCGACGTCGGCAGGTCTCGGTTCAGTCATGGGGGCAACTCTTCCACCCTCCCGCTCAGGGACGAAACCCCCGTCACGCCACGCCGGGAGTGCCTGCGCGCGACGCAGCCGCACCGCGTCCGTACGATTGAGGTCCCGGATCCTTCCCCATCCGGACGCAGGAGGGTCGCTGTGCAGTCCGATCGGCACGCCCGCGCGGGCGGTGAGGCTGGTTCCGGCGACCCCATCACCGGCCGGCTGCTCGACGGTCGCTACCGCATCGGGGTCCGGGTCGCCCGCGGCGGCATGGCCAGTGTCTACGAGGCCACCGACATTCGGCTGGACCGCATCGTCGCGGTCAAGATCATGCATCCGGGGCTCGGGGACGACGAGGAGTTCGCGGCCCGGTTCGTGCGCGAGGCCCGCGCCGCCGCCCGCCTCTCGCACCCCAACGTCGTCGCGGTCTACGACCAGGGCGAGGAGCACGGCACCGTCTACCTGGCGATGGAACTGGTCCCCGGCCACACGCTGCGCGACGTGATCCGCAAGGAGAGCCCGATGCCCCCGGCGCGTGCCCTCGCACTCATCGAGCCGGTCCTCTCCGCCCTGGCCGCCGCCCACCGCGCCGGGCTGATCCACCGCGACATCAAGCCCGAGAACGTGCTCATCGCCACCGACCCGGGCTCCGGCGCGAGCCGGGTGAAGGTCGCCGACTTCGGCCTGGCCAAGGCGATCAGCACCGACACCCAGCACACCGCGACCGGCGGGGTCCTGATCGGCACGGTCTCCTACCTCGCCCCAGAGCTGGTCGTCGACGGGCGAGCCGATGCCCGCGCCGACGTGTACGCCGCCGGGGTGGTGCTCTACGAGCTGCTCACCGGCGCCAAGCCTCACGAGGGCGACTCGCCGATCCAGGTCGCCTACAAGCACGTCCACGAGGACGTCCCGCCGCCGTCCGCGCTGGTTCCGGAGATCCCGGCGTACGTCGATGCGCTGGTGGCCCGCGCGACCGCCCGCGACCGCGGGCTGCGACCAGCCGACGCCGCGGTGCTGCTGCACCAGGTTCACCGGGTCTCGTCCGCCCTCGCCGACGGGGTCCTCGAGGACCCGGAGCTGACCGCCGATCTGGCCCCGTTCCTCCTGCACCCCGACACCGGGGAGCTCGTGGCCCAGGACGAGCCGCGCCACGACACCGCCGCCGACCCCTTCGAGGGCGTCGACTTCGCCACCTCACCGGCCGCCGGTCCCCCCGCCGGCGCGCTGGCCGCAGCCGGCCACCCGACGACCCTGGACCGCGCGACCATGGTCCCCACTGCCCCGCCCGGCGCGACCCCAACCGGTGGGGGACGGCGGCCAGGACCTCCCCGCGGCCCGAAGCGTCCACGCCGTTCGCGCCGCGGCCCGATCCTGCTGCTGCTCGCCCTCCTGCTCGTCGCCACCGCCGGCCTCGGCGCCTGGTGGTTCGGCTATGCCCGCTACACCTCGACGCCCAGCGTGCTCGGGCTCACCCAGGCCGCGGCCGTCACCAAGCTCCAGGACGCCGGTCTGGACGCCACGATCGGCGACCCGGCGTACTCCGAGACCGTCAAGGCCGGCCGGGTGCTCTCCACCGACCCCGCCGCTGGCTCGCGGATCCTCGACGGTGGCACCGTCAGCGTCGTGGTCTCCCTGGGCAAGGAGCGCTACGACGTGCCGACGGTGAGCGGGATGACCGAGGACCAGGCCCAGGACCAGCTGATCCGCGCCCACCTCGCCAATGGCCGCTCGATCGAGCGGTTCTCCGAGGAGGTCCCGGCGGGCACCGTGATCCGCAGCGACCCGAAGGCCGGCACGACCCTGCGCCCGGGGACCGCGGTCGACCTCGTGGTGAGCAAGGGCAGAAAGCCGGTCGAGGTCCGCGACTGGACCGGCAAGGACGCCGACCTCGCCGAGCAGAAGCTCACCGCCCAGGGCCTCACGGTCGATCGCGACACCGAGGAGTTCTCCGACTCGGTCCCCGAGGGCCGGGTGATCTCCCAGTCCCCCTCCTCCGGCAGCCTGTTCCGCGGCGACACGGTCCGCCTGGTGGTCTCCAGGGGCCCCGAGCTGATCGAGGTGCCCGGCGGCCTGGTCGCCTCGGGCGTGGACGCCGCCACCGCCAAGCTCGAGGCCCTCGGCTTCGTCGTGGAGGTGAAGAACGATCCCGGCTACATCGGGCTCGGCTACGTCTTCCACGTCGACCCCGGGTCGGGGTCGATGGTGCCCCGCGGCAGCACGGTCACGCTCTACCTGATCTGAGGCTCTCCCACACCGCACTGCCCCCCGGAGGCGCGGGCGCGCTACGATTGCTGCCAGCACCGATCCTCAAGGTCTGCCGCCCGTCTCGTACGACGTCAGCCCGGCGGTCGGTGACCGGCCACCGCAGGGTGGTCACCGGTTCCACACCGGGCAGGCCATCAGCCCGCCGCACGGACCTTGTCCCGGGTCCGAGGAGCCGGGACCACGTCGCGGAGCAGCTCTCCGGGGCCCGCTCCGTCCGACGTCTCGCCGTTCCCCGCCCGGGGGTCGGCGACCGGGTATTTGTTGTCGCCACGGCCACTGCGCCGGGCAGCTCCTAAGGAGGAGTCTCTTGGCTCGACGAGGCCAGCGTCAGTCCGGCGCGACGCGCACCGCCCCACGCAACCAGCGCCGGGTGCGCGACCTCGACAACGACGGGATCATTCCGGTGCTCGCCCGTGCCGTGCGTGAGGTCGAGACCGCCGTGCAGCGCGGCCCGGTCCAGCCCGCCGTGCGCACGAAGTTCCAGGTGGTCGCCCTGCTGGTGCGCGAGGAGCGCGCCAACGTCAAGACCGACGAGTCCAGCAGCGAGGCGCACCGCAACGAGCAGCTCAAGCGGCTCGACGGCGTCGCGACGATCCTCGCGAAGACCGCCGCGCGCGACACCTCCCTGCTCCAGCTGCTCACCGAGGAGGCCGTGGTCTCCGAGTCCGCCCGCTCCCTGAAGCGCGAGATGCTGCGCACCGCCGGCGCCGAGCCCGCGCCCGAGCCGGTCGCGCCCGCCGAGCCCACCGACACCGCAGCACCCACCGAACGCCGGGTCGTCCCCCAGTCGGTCATCTCGCGCCAGCTCGCCAACCCGTTCCTCGCCCCCGACTTCTCGGTCGCCGCACAGCGCCAGTCGGCCCCGCGCCGGCTGGCCACCTGGGAGCTGATCGGCCCGTTGCTGCGCTCCTTCGAGTACGGCGGCGCCTCGTCCTGCATGACCCTGCCCGAGCCCACGAGCCCCCGGATTCCCGCCGGCCTGGAGCTGATGCGGCACCAGGCCCAGGTCGTCGCTGCCGCCGAGGCGGGCCACCGCACCTTTTTGCTTGCCGATGAGCCCGGCCTCGGCAAGACCGCCCAGGCGCTGCTCGCCGCCCAGGCCGCCAATGCCTACCCGCTACTGGTCGTCGTCCCCAACGTGGTCAAGACCAACTGGGCCCGCGAGGCCGAGCTCTGGACCCCTGACCGCCCGGCCACCGTGATCCACGGCGACGGGCACACCATCGACGGCTTCGCCGACATCGTGATCGTCAACTACGAGGTGCTCGACCGGCACGTCGGCTGGCTCGGCGACTTCGGCTTCCGCGGCATGGTCGTGGACGAGGCGCACTTCATCAAGAACAAGAGCTCCCAGCGCTCCCGGCACGCGCTCCAGCTCTCCGAGCGGATCCGCAACTGGACTGCACGGCCGCTGCTGATGGCGCTGACCGGGACGCCCCTGATCAACGACATCGAGGACTTCAAGGCGATCTGGCAGTTCCTCGGCTGGATCGATGGCACCAAGCCACTGGCCACGCTGATGGAGTCCCTGGAGGAAACCGGCCTGACCCCGGCCGACTTCAGCTTCTATCCGGCCGCGCGCGCCGCGGTGATCGACCAGGGCATCGTGCGCCGCCGCAAGGCCGACGTTGCCTCCGACATCCCCGCGCGTCGGATCGCCGACCTGCCCGTCGAGCTCGACGACGAGGCCGGCCGTTCGATCCGCCAGGCCGAGCGCGAGCTGGCCCGCCGGCTCGTGGCGCGCTATGAGAGCGCCCTGGCCACCCGCACCTCAGGACCCACCGTGGAGGGCATCGACCACGAGCTGGTCCGTCGGGTCGCCACCTGGGAGCGCGAGGACACCACGACGACCAAGGACGGCGAGAACGTCTTCTCGATGATGCGCCGGATCGGTCAGGCCAAGTCCGGCCTTGCCGCCGACTACGCCGCGCAGCTGGCCCGCAACGTCGGCAAGGTCGTCTTCTTCGCCAAGCACATCGACGTCATGGACGTCGCCGAGGAGACCTTCGCCAAGCGCGGGATCCGGTACTCCTCGATCCGCGGCGACCAGACCCCGAAGGCCCGCCAGAAGAACATCGACGCCTTCGTCAACGACCCGGACGTCGCTGTCGTGGTCTGCTCGCTCTCCGCCGCCGGCGTGGGACTCAACCTCCAGGTCGCCTCCAACGTCGTGCTCGCCGAGCTCTCGTGGACCGACGCGGAGCAGACCCAGGCCATCGACCGGGTGCACCGCATCGGCCAGGACGAGCCCGTCACCGCCTGGCGGATCATCGCCTCGCAGACCATCGACACGCGGATCGCCGAGCTGATCGACTCCAAGGCCGGCCTCGCCGCCCGGGCCCTCGACGGGTCCGACGAGGAGGTCTCGTCGTCGGCCGACATCCAGCTCGAGGCGCTCGTGACGCTGCTGACCGACGCCCTGACCGACAGCCTGGGAGCGTGATTTCGACCGGTCGACGACGGGCGCTAGCGTTCGCGCCATGACTGACCCCGCCCCCACTGACCTGGCGCTGCGCAACCCGATCGGCACCCACGTCCAGGTCGGCAAGGGGTTGGCCTCCGGGGCCCTGGTCTCCGCCGCCGAGCTGGAGTGCGAGACGCTCCAGATCTTCGTGGGCAACCCCCGCGGGTGGGCGCTCTCCGCCGGCGACGCCGCCCAGGACACGCGGTTCCGCGACAGCCTCGAGGAGCGTGGACTGCGCGCGTTCATCCACGCGCCGTACCTCGTGAACCTCGGCTCCCCCACGCCGGCGACCTATGAGAAGTCGGTCGCGGTCCTGGCCCACAACCTGCGGCGCGCGGCCGAGATCGGGGCCGAGGGCGTGGTCGTCCACACCGGGTCGTTCGTCGACCCGACCGGCGGTCCCGCGCAGAGCCAGGAGCTCTACGCCGCGGCGATGCGCCAGGTCCGCGAGGGGTTGCTCCCCCTCCTGGAGGAGCTCGACTCCATCGAGGCGCCCTGGCTCCTGCTCGAGCCGACCGCCGGCCAGGGCCGCTCACTGTGCGCAGGGGTCGAGGACCTCGACCCCTACCTGCGCGCCCTCGACTTCCACCCGCGGGCCGGGATCTGCCTGGACACCTGCCACGTCTTTGCCGCCGGAGCGCCGCTGGACGAGCCCGGTGGTGCCACCGCCACGGTCGACCGGATCGTCGAGATCGGCGGACCGGGCCGGCTGCGGCTGATCCACGCCAACGACTCCATGGACGTCCGGGGCGCCTTCAAGGACCGCCACCAGCGCATCGGCGAGGGCCACATCGGCACCGACGCCTTCGGCGAGCTCTTCGCCCACCCCGCCACCGAGGGGGTCCCGTTCGTGCTCGAGACTCCCGGCTCCCGCGAGGCCGGCAACGCTGACATCCCCCTGCTCAACCAGCTGCGCAAGGCCGCCCTCGCGTGAGCGATTCGCGGCGTACGACGCTGCTCGCGACCGCCGCCCTGCTCGCCATGACGGCCTGCTGGGGCAGCACGTTCTTCCTCATCAAGGACCTGCTCGACCGGATGCCCACCCTGGACTTCCTGGCGGTCCGCTTCGCGATGGCCGCCCTCGTGCTGGTGGCGGTCGCGCCGAAGGCGGTGGCCAGGCTGTCGGCCGAGTCGAGGCGGCAGGCGATCGCGCTCGGGGTCCTCTACGGCGCCGCCCAGATCCTGCAGACCGCCGGCCTCGCCCAGACCGCGGCCAGCGTGTCCGGGTTCATCACCGGCATGTACGTCGTGGCCACCCCGCTCTTCGCCGCACTCCTGCTCCGGACCCGGATCACCTGGCTGACCTGGCTGGCGGTCGCGCTGGCGGCGGCCGGGCTCGACGTCCTGACGCTGAACGGACTCTCGGTCGGCTACGGCGAGGCGATCACCCTGGTGGCCGCAATGCTCTACGCGCTCCACATCGTCGGTCTCGGCGCGTGGGCCAACGCCCGCGAGGCGCTGGGAATGTCGATCGTCCAGATCATCGTGATCGCCGTGATCTGCCTGGTGGCCACGGCCCCCGACGGAGTCGTGCTCCCCGGCACCACACGTGACTGGCTCTCGGTCGCCTACATGTCCCTCTTCGCCGGCGCGCTGGCCCTGATCGGGCAGACCTGGGCACAGGCCCACCTGCCACCGACGCGGGCGGCGATCATCATGAGCATGGAGCCGGTCTTCGCCGCCACCTTCGCGGTCGGGCTCGGCGGGGAGTCCCCCACCCTGCGGATGCTCGTCGGCGGCCTGATGGTGCTAACGGCGATGCTCGTCGTCGAGCTGGTGCCGCGGCGCCGGATCGAGGTCGAGGTCCAGCACATCGCGGTGTGACCCCGCTGGCCGCACCGGGTCCACATCTCGGGATCCAGGTCCCGCTCCGCGGACGACCGGCTAGCGTTCCTCCCGTGAAGCCGACCTATTTCTTTGGACACCTGCCGGGAGCACCCGTGCCGGCCGTCCTCTCGTAGGTCCGCCCCCACATCCAACAACGCCCCCCGGCCATGTCGCGGGGCGTTTCGCATGTCGGGGCCCGGTCGACTGGTCGGGGCACCGAAATGAAGGGATCCACCATGGTCGTCGTCATGTCGCCGGAAGCAACCGACGAGGACGTCGCACACGTCGTCGAGCGGGTCGAGGGAGTCGGAGGCGAGGCCTTCGTCTCCAAGGGCGTCGTGCGCACCATCATCGGCCTGGTCGGGGACATCGAGTCCTTCCACCACCTCAACCTCCGCACCCTGCGCGGCGTCGCCGACGTGCACCGAATCTCCGACCCCTACAAGCTCGTCAGCCGCCAGCACCATCCAGACCGGTCGACGGTCTGGGTCGGGCAGCCCGGGCACCAGGTGCCGATCGGCCCGGACTCGTTCACCTTCATCGCCGGCCCGTGCGCCGTCGAGACCGCCGAGCAGACCCTTGCCGCCGCCCGGATGGCGCAGTCTGCCGGGGCCACTATCCTGCGCGGTGGCGCCTACAAGCCGCGAACCTCGCCGTACGCCTTCCAGGGGCTGGGAGTTGCCGGACTGGAGATCCTCGCGGATGTGCGGGCCGCGACGGGGCTCCCGATCGTGACCGAGGTCGTCGACGCCCGCGACGTGCCGGTCGTCGCCGAGCACGTGGACATGCTCCAGATCGGCACCCGCAACATGGCCAACTTCGGGCTGCTCCAGGCCGCCGGCGAGCAGGGGCTGCCAGTGCTGCTCAAGCGCGGGATGACCGCGACCATCGAGGAGTGGCTGATGGCGGCGGAGTACATCGCCCAGCGCGGCAACCTCGACGTGGTGCTCTGCGAGCGCGGCATCCGGACCTTCGAGCCAGCCACCCGCAACACTCTCGACATCTCGGCCGTGCCGGTCGTCCAGGCGACCAGCCACCTGCCGATCATCGTGGACCCCTCGCACGCGGCCGGCCGCAAGGACCTTGTCGTGCCGCTGTCGCGGGCGGCGATCGCCGTGGGTGCGGACGGCGTCATCGTCGATGTCCACCCCGACCCGGAGAGTGCCCTGTGCGACGGCCCGCAGGCGCTGCTCGGCAACGACCTGCGCGAGCTCGCCCAGGCCGTCCGTCGACTTCCGGGCATGGTCGGCCGGGTCGATGCCGCAGAGCTGGTCCGCAAGGGCTGATCCCGGCCCGGGTGCGGGGCCGCCACGAGAACCTGCGGGCCGGCACCCGGGTCCCCTACGCTGACGCCCGTCAGACGCGTTCGGCGAGGAGCATCGATGGAGCACTGTTCGAGCTGCGGCCACACGCTCGACGTCGGCCGCTTCTGCACCAACTGCGGACACCCGGTCGGCGCACCCGCGCCCGGTGGAGTCGCGGATCCCGACTGGCGTACCGACACGGCGCGACGCCCATTGCCGAGCGTGCCCGCCCAGAGCTCGAACCACCGGGTCCCGGACCTGCGCGGGCGCCCGTGGTTGCCGCTGCTCGCGACGTTCGTCGTGCTGGCACTCGTGGTGGGACTCGGGACCTGGCTGCTCACCCGTGGCGGCGCGACACCCGACCCCGCCCCTCAGCCAGGCGCCACCTCGCCCGCACCGGTGAGCGGGACCCCCTCTGACCAGCCGAGCGAGTCGCCCTCGAGCTCACCGACCACGGCGCCCTCGGACGCACCGACCGACGTCGCGCGGTTCGCCACCGCCACCGTCCCGGCAACCGCCCCACCCAACCAGGACCTCAGCGGCAACCTCGTGCGCTACGAGGCCACCAACCTGCTCGACGGGGTCGCCACCACCTGCTGGAGGATGCCGGGCGACGGCACCGGGGAGGAGCTGGTCTTCGAGCTGGCCGAGGCGACGACGCTGACCTCGGTGGGCCTGATCAACGGCTACGCGAAGCACGCCCGCGACGCCCAGGGGAACCGCCTCGACTGGTACCACGGCAACCGCAGGATCCTGAGCGTCACGTGGCTCTTCGACGACGGCACCAGCGTGAGCCAGGACCTGAGCGACACCACGAAGCTCCAGCTCCTCGACCTCGGCCCGGTCACCACCTCGACGGTGCGGTTGCAGCTGGTCCAGGTGTCCTCGCCCGGATCAGGCCGGGCCGCCCGCGACTACACGCCGATCAGCGACGTCAGCCTGATGGGCTCGCCCGCCTGATCCGGCCGCCGATGACCTCACCGTGGCTGCGGTTCCCGCCAAGTCGGGTGGGACCCTTGTGCATGCCCGTCAGCCGACCGCGTCGTCAGGCGCCCGGCCCGTCACGACGGCCCGCCGAGTCGGTGACGCACCACCCTCCGGCGCAGGGTCGGCGAGGCCACCACCTCGTAACCGGCATCGAGGAAGACTTGCAGCAACCCGACCGACGCCTCGTCCCAGATCACGGTCTTCCCGGGCGGCGGCTCGGTGGGATAGCCCTCGGGCACGCGGGCGCCGACCTGCCTCCCGTACTCGACGGTGGCGGC
>JBKJLD010000032.1:0-14137 GCA_046597165.1 Nocardioides sp. | reverse complement strand
GCCTGGCCGTACGCCAACGGCCCGCGCCACATCGGCCACGTGGCCGGTTTCGGTGTGCCCTCCGACGTCTTCTCCCGCTACATGCGGATGGCCGGACACGACGTCCTCATGGTGTCGGGCACCGACGAGCACGGGACGCCGATCCTGATCGCCGCCGACGAAGCCGGGGTCAAGCCGCAGGAGCTCGCGGACAAGTATCACCGGATGATCACCGAGGACCTGTGCGCGCTCGGCGTCAGCTATGACCTCTACACGCGCACCACGACGCCCAACCACCACGCCGTGGTGCAGGAGCTCTTCACCGGTGTCCACGACAACGGCTACTTCGTCGAGCAGACGACGTACGGCGCGATCTCGCCGTCGACCGGGCGCACCCTGCCGGACCGCTACATCGAGGGCACCTGCCCGATCTGCGGTGCCGACGGCGCCCGCGGCGACCAGTGCGACACGTGCGGCAACCAGCTGGACCCGCACGACCTGGTCAACCCGCGCTCCAAGATCAACGGAGAGGTCCCGGAGTTCATCGAGACCCAGCACTTCTTCCTCGACCTGCCGGCCCTGGCCGAGGCGTTGGGGGAGTGGCTCGACGAGCGTGAGGCGTCCGGGACGTGGCGTCCCAACGTGATCCGGTTCAGCCAGAACATCCTCAAGGAGATCCGCCCGCGTGCGATGACGCGTGACATCGACTGGGGCATCTCGGTGCCGCTGGACGGCTGGCGCGACAACCCGACCAAGAAGCTCTACGTCTGGTTCGACGCCGTCATCGGCTACCTCTCCGCCTCGATCGAGTGGGCCCGCCGCTCGGGCGACGCCGAGGCGTGGCGCGCCTGGTGGAACGACCCCGAGGCTTTGTCTTACTACTTCATGGGCAAGGACAACATCACCTTCCACAGCCAGATCTGGCCGGCCGAGCTGCTGGCCTACTCGGGTAGGGGGAGCAAGGGTGGCGAGGCGCACGAGTACGGCACGCTCAACCTGCCCACCGAGGTGGTCTCGAGCGAGTTCCTCACGATGGAGGGACGCAAGTTCTCGTCCTCGAAGAAGGTCGTCATCTACGTCCGCGACCTGTTGAGCCGCTACCAGCCCGATGCGTTCCGCTACTTCGTGGCGGCCGCCGGTCCGGAGAACCAGGACTCGGACTTCACCTGGTCGGAGTTCGTGCGGCGCACCAACGACGAGCTGGTCGCTGGCTGGGGCAACCTGGTCAACCGCACCGCCACCCTGATCGCCAAGAACTTCGGGGAGATCCCGGCCCCCGGCCCGCTCACGGCCGAGGACGAGAGGCTGCTGGCCAACGTCGAGGCCTCGTTCGGCGTCGTGGGCGAGCTGATCGGCCGCCACCGCCAGAAGCAGGCGATCGGCGAGGCGATGCGCGTGGTCGCCGAGGTCAACAAGTACGTCTCCGACACCGAGCCGTGGAAGTTGGCCAAGGATCCGGCCGACCGCGAGCGCCTGGGGACGATCCTCTTCGTCGTCGCCCAGTGTGTCACCGACCTCAACCTGGTCCTGAGCCCCTTCCTGCCGTTCTCGGCCAACGAGGTGGACCGCACCTTCGGCGGCACCGGGGCGATCGCGCCGATGCCGGTGCTGGCCGAGGCCGACGACCTGGACGGCGGTGCGGCGTACCCGATCATCTCGGGCGACTACACGACCGCCCCCGCCTGGCAGCGCCATGCGCTCACGGTCGGGACGACCGTCGAGAAGCCCACCCCGGTCTTCACCAAGCTCGACCCCCTGGTGGTCGACGAGGAGCTCGCGCGCCTGGCCGAGGCCTGAGTTCCGCGGAGCCCATTAGGCTCGATCCATGAGCTCCGTGGACTTCTCGACCAGATTCGCCGCCACAGCCGAGGACCAGTCCGAGGCGTGGCGAGGCAAGGTCGCCCGGCTGCGGGTCTTCAACCTCGTCATGGGCCTGGTCCACGCGGCCTCGGCGACGGTGATGCTGGCACTGTCGACCGGGTTCTCGATCGACGTCACGACGTTCTTCCAGAACGCCCAGCCCGGCGCGCCGCTTGACCCGTCCCGGCTCGGCACGGCGTTCGGCCTGCCGCTCGCGGCCGCCACGGTGAGCTTCCTCTGCCTCTCGGCGCTCGCCCACCTCGTGATCGCCTCGCCATGGGGCTGGCCGCGCTACCAACGTGAGCTCGCCAACGGAGCCAACCGCTTCAGGTGGGTGGAGTACTCCCTGTCCTCGTCGCTGATGATCGTCATCATCGCGATGCTCCCGGGCGTCCAGGACCTCGCCGCCCTCGTCGCCCTGGCCGGCGTCAACGTCGCCATGATCCTGTTCGGCTGGCTGATGGAGGTCGCAAACCCGCCGGGACGTCGTACGACGTGGTGGACGCCGTTCACGATGGGCTCGATCGCCGGCGCGATCCCCTGGATCGTGATCACCATCTACCTCGTGGGGAGCGGCAGCGGGGTCCCGAACTTCGTCTACGGGATCTTCGTGTCGCTGTTCGTCTTCTTCAACTGTTTCGCGGTCAACCAGTGGCTCCAGTACCGAGGCCGCGGCCGCTGGAGCGACTACCTCTTCGGTGAGCGCGTCTACATCTGGCTCAGTCTGGCGGCCAAGAGCGCGCTCGCCTGGCAGCTCTTCGCCAACACCCTGGTGGGCTGAGGCCCCCAGGATCCGCTGCAACGAAGTGGACGTCCACCACGTAGAGGGAGTGTGGGGATGACACAGGAGGTGCCGCCGGTGACGGGAGTGGGAGCGCCCGGTTTCGACGCGTGGGTCACCGCGCGCGGGGCGGGTCTCCAGCGCTTCGCCTACCTCCTCACCGGGTCAGCGGCCGACGCGCCGGACCTCGTGCAGGAGGCGCTGTCGCGTGCCTACCCACGCTGGGCGGAGCTGTCCCGGAGCGACACCGCCGAGGCCTACGTACGTCGCAGCATCGTCAACGCCTCGATCTCCGGGTGGCGCAAGAACCGTCGTCTGGTCCTGGTCGAGGATCCCGAGTCGTTGGTCGCCGCCGATGACCACCACCCGGACGCGGCCGGCTCCCTGGTCGATGCCGACCAGGCGTGGCGGCTGTGCGCGGAGCTCCCGCCCCAGCAGCGAGCCGCGGTCGTGCTGCGCTTCTACGAGGACCTCACCTTCGCCCAGATCGCCCTGGTCCTCGATTGTGCCGAGCCCACGGCCCGGTCCCACGTCCACCGTGCCGTCGCCGCGTTGCGAGTGCGGCTCACCGAGAGCGAGTCCGTCGATGAGTGAAGAAGAGGACCGCGCGGAGCGCGCCTTCCGCGCGGCCTTCGGCCGCCGGGCCGGCGACCTCGAGCCCGTCGACCTGCATGGCTCCTGGGCAGCAGAGCGGCGGCCCTGGCTGCTCGCCGCGGTGGTTGCCGCGGTCCTGGTCGTCGTGGGCGGCACCAGCGTGCTCGCGATGACGTCGGGAGGTGACCGGTCCGGACCGCCGCCGGCGGCCAACGGCCGGACCACAGCCTCGACCTCCGGGGCGGACCCGGCGGCCCCGGAGCAGGCCGGCACCCTGCCGACACCCGACTCCGGTTGGCGCTGGGTTTCGTGGCGCAACGTCGCGGTCCAGGTGCCCGCCGACTGGGGTTACGGCCTCGAGCCGATGCAACCCTGGTGCATGTACGACTCCACGGCCGACGTCGCGCGCGCGCCGTACGTCGCCCAGGACTCGACCGGCATGGGGATCGACGGGGTCGGCTGCCTCGGCACCGCCCCGGACCACCATCCCGAGGTGTTCGGGCCTGCGCCTGCGCTCTTCTGGGCTCCTCACGTCTCGTTCGAGGAGGCCACCAGCCGCTCGTCGGGCGACGAGATCGCGAGCTTCCGGGACTGGATCCTGACCTCGCGGCGGGTGGGTGACGTCCAGGTCTCCTTGCTGGTGAACGCAGAGACGTCCGCTCTCTCGGGACGGATCCTCGACTCGGCCCGCACCTTCGAGACCGACCAGAACGGCTGTGAAGCCTCTTCGCCGGTCCAGGCGGGGGAATTCGTCCGGCCGCATCCCTTCGACGTGGCCTCGCTGAGAAGCGTCGACTCGATCTCGGTCTGCCAGTACGCGCGGGGCGTCGCGCCGGACCGGCCGGCGCTGATGGGGTCGCGACTGCTCGCCGGGCCTCAGGCAGCCGCGGTTCTCGCCGCGATCCAGAGCGCGCCCGTGGGCGGTGGCCCCGACACTCCGCAGACCTGCACGGCCGACCTGTACGGCGACACCGGCATCGCCCTGCATCTGCACAGGGGGGACCTCACGCGGGACGTCTACGTCTACTACGACTGGTGCTTCGGCAACGGCTTCGACGACGGCACCTCCCGCCGGGAGCTCACCCGGGAAGCGTGTGTGCCGCTGTTCGGTGACAACGTGGCGCAGTTCAGCGGCAGCTCGGCACCCTTCCGGCGCTGCCACCTCTGAGGCTTCCGGGGAGTGGCTCAGTAGGGTTCGGCCATGAGCGCCCCGATGTACCTGCCCACGTTCTACGTCAAGCAGAAGTTCGCCATGATGACGAACCGCTACGAGATCTACGCCTCCAACCCCGATGGCAGCTTCGGGCAGCTGATGGGACTGGCCGAGCAGAAGAAGCTCGCGCTCAAGGAGCAGGTCACCTTCTACAGCGACGACACGAAGACGCGGCCGGTCTTCGGCTTCAAGGCGCGCAAGGTGATGGACCTCAACTCGGGCTACGACGTCACCGACGAGAACGGCGCGCAGATCGGCTTCTTCAAGAAGGACTTCCGCGCCAGCATGCTGCGCTCGACCTTCCAGATCGAGGGCCCGGGCTACGCCGGCACGGGCCAGGAGCGCAGCCAGCTCGTGGCGATCCTCCGGCGATTCAGCGAGATTCCGTTCCTGCCGATCCACTTCGACTTCACCGACGCCAGCGGCCAGCCGCTGATGTCGAGCGAGCGGCAGGCCAGCGTCCGCGACAAGTACACCGTCCAGGTGCCCGACCAGCGCGTCGACTTCCGGGTCGCGGCCGCGGTCGCGGTGGGGCTCGACGCCCTCATGTCGCGCTGATGGCGCTCTTCCCCGAGGCCAGCCGGGCCGTGGCCCAGGGGGCCGACGACCCGCCGATCTGGGGCGAGGGGTTCGACATCGGGGCGGCCCGGGCCCAGGCGCGCGCCGAGGCGCTCGCCGCACCCCGCGCGGAGGTTGCAGAGGTGCTCGACCTCGAGGCCGACGGCGTGGGCTGTCGTCTCCACCGTCCGAGCGGCGCGCGGCCGGGGCTGGTCGTGCACCTGCACGGCGGCGGCTTCGTCTTCCACGACCTCGAGGTGCATGACGCCCCGGCCCGCCGGTTGGCCAACCGGACCGGCCTCGCGGTGTTGAGCGTGGACTACCGCCGCCCGCCCGAGCACCGGTTCCCGGCCGCTCCCGACGACGTCGACACGGTCCTGGGGTGGCTCGACGCTCACGCCGAGGGGCTCGGGCTCGCCGGCCCGACGTACGTCCACGGCGACAGTGCCGGCGGCAACCTGGCGCTGGTCGCGGCGCTGCGGCACCCGGGCCGGTTCCGGGCGGTCGCCCTGATCTACCCCTTCCTCGACCCCACGGCCGGCTTCGACTCCTACCGCACGGCGGCGGACGGCTTCGACGCCCGCGAGGCCGCGTGGTACTGGCAGCAGTACGCCGCAACCCCGGCCGACCTGACGAACCCGGACCTGGCGCCACTGCTGTCGACGGGGCTCGGCACCCTGCCGCCGACCCTGGTGGTCACCGCCGAGCACGACCCCCTGCGCGACGAGGGGGAGGAGCTGGCCCGCCGGCTCGCCGAGGCGGGGGTCGAGGTCGTCTCGTCCCGCTACCAGGGCCAGATTCACGGGTTCTGGCGGCACGCCGACGTCTTCCCGGCCGCCGAGGTGCTCCTCGGCCAGGTCGCGGGCTTCCTCCGAATTCATCCCTGACCCGGCCTCTGCCAGAATTCGGGCCATGCGCGTGCACCTCGGCTCCGACCATGCCGGCCTCGACCTCAAGGACCACCTCCTCACCTGGCTGATCGACCATGGCCACGAGGTCGTCGACCACGGGCCCTTCGTCTACGACGCCCTCGACGACTACCCCGTCTTCTGCCTGCGGGCGGCCGAAGGTGTGGCCGTGGAGCAGGCTGAGGGGCTCGACAGCCTCGGCGTGGTCATCGGTGGCTCCGGCAACGGCGAGCAGATTGCGGCCAACAAGGTCGTGGGTGTCCGCTCCGCCCTGGTCTGGTCCGAGGAGACCGCGGTCCTGGCCCGCGAGCACAACGACGCCAACGTGATCTCCGTGGGCGGCCGGATGCACACGCTGGAGGAGATGACCCGCTTCGTCGAGGTCTTCCTGGCCACGCCGTTCTCCGGCGACGAGCGGCACGTGCGCCGCATCGGCCAGCTCACGTCGTACGAGTCGGACCACGAGCTCCCGCCGCTGCCGGAGTCGGCCCGCCAGGGCAGCGCCGGCGATCGCCTGGGCGATGCCTGAGGGGCACACCCTCCATCGCCTCGCGGGGGAGCTGGCCGGGACGTTCGGGGGCCGGCTGGTCCGCGTGGGCAGCCCGCAGGGGCGCTTCGCCGACTCTGCGGCCCTTGTCGACGGCCATGTCGTGCAGGGCGCCGAGGCCTGGGGCAAGCACCTGTTCGTCGAGTTCCCCGGTGAGCACTTCATCCACGTCCACCTCGGCCTCTACGGCCGCTTCGAGGTGCACCCGGAGGTCGAGGACGTCCCCGAGCCGGTCGGCCAGGTGCGGCTGCGCCTCGTCGCTGTCGGCGACCCCTCGGCGTACGCCGACCTGCGCGGCGCGACGACCTGCGAGCTGGTGACCACGGCCCAGCGCGACGCCGTCGTCGAGCGCTCCGGGCCCGACCCGATCCGTCCCGACGCAGACCCGACGCGAGCCTGGGACCGGATCCGGCGCAGCAAGGCGCCGATCGGCGGGCTCCTGATGGACCAGAGCGTGCTCGCCGGTGTCGGCAACGTCTATCGCGCCGAGCTGCTCTTCCGGCACCGGATGCACCCGCTGCGGCCCGGCCGCACGCTGCGCGTGGGTCAGTTCAGCGCCATGTGGGACGACCTGGTCGGGCTGATGGCCGAGGGAGTGTGGACAGGACGGATCGACACGGTGCGCCCCGAGCACACTCCCGAGGCGATGGGGCGGCCTGCGCGCGTGGACGACCACGGCGGGGAGGTCTACGTCTACCGTCGTACGGGGCTCCCGTGCCACGTGTGCGGGACCCCGGTCCGGACGGAGGTCCTGCTCGGGAGGAACCTCTTCTGGTGTCCTCAGTGCCAACGCAGGTTCCGGTCCCGAGCCCTAGAGTGAGCCGACCCGAGACCAAGGACCGACGATGACCCAGGCGCGTGAGCCGGCCCGGCCGGCAGCTCCCCGTGGGTCGCCGCGCTCCCGGAACCGGACCTGGCGGTCGCTGGCGCGGCGCGGCGCCCCGCCGGAGAACCGCATCGTGCTCGGCCTGATCGTCTTCAGTGCCGTCCTCACCGCGACGATCGTGGTCTGGCCGTCGGTGGTGCCGATCACGACCTTCACGGTGCCGCTGCTCGTCGCCAGCCTGCTGCTCGGTCCGCGTCAGCTGCCCTGGTTCGTGGTGCTCATCCTGGTGATGCTGATGGTGTCCCTGCCCCGACAGCCCGTGGTCACGACCCGGACCGTCTTCGCCGTCGCGACGTTGTTCCTGCTCAGCTTCATCATCCTGCTCACGTCGTTCCGCCGCTCGCGCCTCGGCGTCGCGGGAGTGCTGGGCGAGTCGATGCTGGTCGACCTCCGCGACCGGATTTTGGGTCAGGGCGGCAACCCGGCGCTCCCCGATGGCTGGTACGTGGAGTCCGCATTGCGCTCGGCGGGGGGTACCCCCTTCGCGGGCGACTTCGTCGTCACGGCCCGCTCGCGCTCCGGCGACCGCCTCGACGTGGCGGTCGTGGACGTCTCCGGCAAGGGCGAGCAGGCCGGAACCCGCGCGCTGCTCCTGTCGGGCGCCTTCGGCGGCCTGCTGTCCGCACTCCCGTCCGAGGGCTTCCTGCCGGCATCCAACGACTACCTGCTGCGTCAGGACTGGGCCGAGGGGTTCGCCACCGCGATCCATCTGTCCCTGGACCTCGTCTCGGGCGACTTCGAGATCCGGACCGCCGGCCACCCGCCGGCGGTGCACCTGGCCGCGGGATCGGGTCGCTGGACGGTGCTGGAGACCGAGGGACCCGTGCTCGGGCTCATCGACGATGCCGACTTCCCGCGGGTCACGGGCACGATGCGCGCGGGCGACGCGCTGCTTCTCTACACCGACGGGATGGTCGAGACCCCGACCCGCGACATCGGCCTCGGCATCGACCGGATGCTGGGGCAGGCCGAGCGGCTGCTGCGCGGCAACTTCCACGGTGGCGCAGCCCGGCTGGTCGACGCGCTCGGCTCACACAATGACGACCGGGCGCTCTTCCTGGTCCACCGCGTCTGACCCGGCACGGGTCCACGCGGCCGCCTCGGTTGGGGGACCGGGGTCTGGGTGTGGCACGATGAAGTCCGCATTTTGATGCGTGCGGATGTAGCTCAATGGTAGAGCTCCAGTCTTCCAAACTGATTACGCGGGTTCGATTCCCGTCATCCGCTCCAAGCAGGGTTTCGGCGCCGTCGAAGCCCCACTTGGCGGGGCGTAGCGTAGTGGCTAGCGCGCCTGCTTTGGGAGCAGGAGATCGCAGGTTCGAGTCCTGTCGCCCCGACACATAACCACCGAACCAGACAGAGGAGATCACCTGTGAAGAGCGCCGTCGAGACCTTGAGCCCGACTCGGGCCAAGCTGACCGTCGAGGTGCCCTTCGAGGAGCTCAAGCCGAGCCTCGACGCGGCGTACAAGAAGATCGCCCAGCAGATCAACGTCCCGGGGTTTCGCCGCGGCAAGGTCCCGGCGTCGGTCATCGACCGCCAGGTCGGCCGCGGTGCGGTGCTGGACGAGGCGATCAACGACGCACTCCCGAAGATGTACATCGAGGCGCTCCAGGAGAACTCCCTGCAGCCCCTGACCCAGCCCGAGATCGAGGTCACGAAGTTCGAGGACAACGAGGCTCTCGAGTTCACCGCCGAGGTCGACATTCGTCCCCAGATCGACCTCCCGGCGTACGACGGACTCGAGGCCGAGGTCGAGGATGTTGAGGTCAGCGACGCTGATGTCGAGGAGCAGGTCAAGGCCCTCCTCGAGCGCTTCGCGACGCTCACCGACGTCGAGCGGGCCGCGGCCGAGGGCGACTTCGTCGTGCTCGACCTCAAGGCCAAGAAGGACGGCGAGGTGCTCGAGGGCGCCGAGGTGTCCGGCATGTCCTACCAGGTCGGTCGCGGCGGCATGCTCGACGGCCTCGACGAGGCGCTCACCGGCCTGTCGGCCGGCGAGGAGACGACCTTCTCCTCCCAGCTGGTCGGTGGCGACCTGCTCGGCGAGGACGTCGAGGTCGAGGTCTCGATCAGCCAGGTGCAGGAGCAGGAGCTGCCCGCCTTCGACGACGAGTTCGCCCAGCTGGCCTCCGAGTTCGACACCGCCGAGGAGCTCAACCTCGACGTGCGCGAGCGCCTCGGTCGGGGCAGGCGCCTCGAGCAGGCCGCGGCCGCCCGCGACGCGGTGCTCGAGAAGCTGCTCGAGCAGGTCGAGGTCCCGCTTCCCGAGACCATGGTCACCGACGAGCTCAACGCCCGCCGCAAGTCCATCGAGGAGCAGCTCGGCTTCGCAGGCATCACCATGGACAAGTACCTCGAGGATGAGGGCCAGACCGTCGAGGAGTTCGAGGCCGACCTCGACCGCCGCGTCCGCGACGCCGTCGCCGCGCAGTTCATCCTCGACGAGGTGGCCAAGAAGGAGGAGCTCGGCGTCGACCAGAGCGAGCTCTCCCAGCACCTGGTCCGCCGCGCCCAGCAGTCCGGCCAGGACCCGCAGGAGTTCGCGAACCACATGTTCGAGCACAACCACATCCCCGACCTCGTGCAGGAGATCCTGCGCGGCAAGGCGCTCGCGACGATCGTCGAGGGCGCGGTCGTCAAGGACGCCTCGGGCAACGTGGTCGAGCTGAAGAACCTGCGCCCCGACGGCACGATCGGTGAGCCCGAGGCCGAGGTCACCGACGCCGAGGCCGAGACCGACGCCGAGGCCGAGCCCACCGAGGCCTGAGCCTCCGCACCACGCGTGACGCGCCCCGGACGGCCTGGCCGTCCGGGGCGCTGTCGCCTCAGCTTCATCGCGTGATGAAGCCGGGTGGGCTGCCGACTGCGACACGCACCCACTTGAGTGAACACCCGTGCACTGATTCGCGTATGCTCGCGCAATGGCGACCACGACCCGTCCCGCCGCGGCCCGCGGCCCCGGCCTCTTCGACGCGCTCGCACTGCTCTCGGAGGTCGCTGACGAACTCGTCGTCCGCACCGCCCGCGACACTCATCTCGCCGTCGCCGAGCGCCTCGAGGACCTGACCCGGCACGTCACCGGCGCTCCTTCCGGTCTGCCGCAGCTGATGCACCGCGGGATCGCCGGGGCGGTGTACGGCGGGCTCGGCCTTGGCCTGCGCGCCACCTCGAAGGGGCTCGGTGCGGTGGGCGCTGCCGGACTGGGTCCGAGGCTCGAGGACGGCGGCCGCGGCCGGTTCGTCAGCTCCGCCGTCAACGGCCTGATCGGGGACCGGCTGGTGCGCGAACGCCCACACTTGGCGATCTCGATGGCGGTCCGCAGCCACGGCCGCGACGTCCCCCTCGACCCCGAGGGACTCGCTGCCGCCTTCCCCGCTCCCACGGGTCGTCTCGTGGTCTTCATGCACGGACTCTGTGAGAACGAGGCCTACTGGAACAAGAACCGCGCCGAAGTCGGCACGACGTACGGCGAGGCGCTGGCCGCCCGGGGCTGGACGCCGGTCTTCCTGCGGGGCAACACCGGACTGCCACTGCGCGAGAACGGGGTCGCCCTGGCCGCCCTGCTCCAGCAGCTGGTCGAGGCGTGGCCGGTCGAGGTCACGCGGATCTCCCTGGTCGGTCACTCGATGGGCGGGCTGATCATGCGGGCAGCGGCGGCCGTCGTCGCAGGGGAGGACGCCGGCCCCGCAACCGGACCAGCCACGGCCTGGGCCGCCCGGGTCAGCGACGTGATCACCCTCGGGACCCCGCACCTCGGGGCCCCGATCGCCCGCGGCATCGGCCACGGCAGTCGCCGGATGGCACGCTTCCCCGAGACCTCCGCCTTCGGCCGGATCCTCGACCAGCGCTCGGTCGGCGTGCACGACCTCGTCGAGGGGCTGGCCGAGGACGTGCCGCCGCTGCCGCACGCGCGCTACCGCCTCGTGGCCGCCACGGTCACCGGCTCGCCCCGCCATCCGGTGGGTCAGGTTGTCGGCGACTACCTCGTGCGGGTGCCGTCGGCCTACGGCCGGGACCGGAACGGCGCCGAGCTCTTCCCCGGCGCCGACGTGCTGCACGTCGGCCGGACCGACCACTTCGGCCTGCTGAACCATCCCGACGTCCACCGCGCCATGCGAGACTGGCTCTCGTGAGCAGGGACGCCGGGACCGAGAGTCTCCGAACCATGACTGCCGGCCGATGAGTGCCGCCGACCGCGAGCTCCGTGCCGAGGCGCTGGTGGCGGCCCCGCCGGACCGGGTCTGGTCGCTGGTCACCGACCTCACCCGGATGCGTGAGTGGAGCCCCGAGCTGCTGACGATGGTGGCGCTGAAGCCCGGCGGCCTGCGGGTCGGTCAGTGGTACCTCGGCGTCAACCGGCGCAAGGCCGCCGTGTGGCCCACGCGCAGCGTCGTGACGCTCCTCGAGCCCGGCCGGACCGTCGCCTGGGACACCCGCTCCAGCGGCGCGCGCTGGATCTGGGAGCTCGAGGCGGACGGCGACGGCACCCGCGTGGTGCACCGCCGACCGGTGCCCGACGGCGTCACCTGGTTGAGCAGGGCCTTCGCGCCGCTCGCCCTCGGCGGCAGCGAGAGCCACGCCGACGAGCTTGAGGCGGGGATGGCCGAGAGCGTCGCCCGGCTGAAGGCCACCGCGGAGACCGGCTGAGGCTCGCCCCCGCCAAGGCGTGAAATCTGCTGTCGGCGAACAGGGGCGGTTATGCCGTGGAGTTGTCGACGCCACGGGCTAGGGTCGCTCTCGTGACCCAGAACTCCAGCTCCTCGCTCTCGCCCGAGATGAACGGCGGCGGCGGGTTCAACGTCCTCGACGACCACATCTACCAGCGCCTGCTGCGTGAGCGGATCATCTTCCTCGGTTCCGAGGTGAAGGATCAGAACGCCAACGCGATCTGCGCCCAGCTGCTGCTGCTCTCGGCCGAGGACCCCGACGCCGACATCTTCCTGCACATCAACAGCCCGGGTGGCTCCGTGGACGCCGGCATGGCGATCTACGACACCATGAACTACATCCCCAACGACGTCGCCACCGTCGGCATGGGCCTGGCCGCCTCGATGGGCCAGTTCCTGCTCTGTGCCGGCACCAAGGGCAAGCGCTACGCGCTGCCCCACGCGCGGATCATGATGCACCAGCCGTCCTCCGGGATGGGCGGCTCCGCCTCGGACATCAAGATCCAGGCGCAGCAGTCCCTGCACATCAAGAAGGTGCTGCTCGAGCTGATCGCCGAGCACACCGGCCAGAGCGTCGAGCAGATCGAGAACGACGCCGACCGCGACCGCTGGTTCACCGCCGACCAGGCGCTCGAGTACGGCCTGGTCGACCAGGTGATCAAGAGTGCCCGCGAAGCCGCGGATGAAGGTCGACCGGCCCGCGCCTCCGAATCCGCAAAGGACTGAACATGAACTACTACATCCCGCAGTGGGAAGAGCGCACGTCGTACGGCGTCCGACGGATCGACCCCTACGCCAAGTTGTTCGAGGACCGCATCATCTACCTCGGCACGCCCATCTCCGACGACGTCGCCAACGCGGTCATCGCCCAGCTGCTCTGCCTGCAGTCGATGAACCCCGACCAGGACATCAGCATCTACATCAACAGCCCCGGCGGCTCGTTCACGGCGCTGACGGCGATCTACGACACGATGAAGTTCATCAAGCCCGACGTGCAGACGGTCTGCATCGGTCAGGCGGCCTCGGCGGCCGCGATCCTGCTGGCCGCCGGCACTCCCGGCAAGCGGCTGGCGCTGCCCAACAGCCGGATCCTGATTCATCAGCCCTACACCGAGGGGACGTTCGGCCAGACCTCGGACATCGAGATCCAGGCCAACGAGATCCTGCGGATGCGCGAGCTGCTCGAGAAGATGATCAGTGACCACAGCGGTCGCGACATCGAGCAGGTCAGCCGCGACATCGAGCGCGACAAGATCCTGACCGCAGAAGGCGCGGTCGAGTACGGCCTGATCGACGCCGTGCTGCAGTCCCTGAAGGGCACTCCGGCCACGGCCGGGTGACCTCGTGGACGACCGCTGACGATTCCTCGTGTCCGTCCCCACACCGGGGGCGGCACGGGGTACCGTCGAGGAGTTTGCAACACCGCACAGCCCTGACCCGCCCAGATCGACGTAGGAGTGCCGGCGAGTACCGCAGCCGGCCGAACCGGAGGATGACCGCCCGTGGCACGCATCGGTGACGGAGGCGACCTGCTGAAGTGCTCCTTCTGCGGGAAGAGCCAGAAGCAGGTCAAGAAGCTGATTGCCGGTCCGGGTGTCTACATCTGTGACGAGTGCATCGATCTGTGCAACGAGATCATCGAGGAAGAGCTGAGCGAGGGCGCCGAGGTCAGCCTCGAGGAGCTGCCCAAGCCCAGGGAGATCTTCGAGTTCCTCAACTCCTACGTCATCGGCCAGGAGCACGCGAAGAAGTCGCTCGCCGTGGCGGTCTACAACCACTACAAGCGCGTCCAGGCCGGCGTGCTCCCCGTTCCGGGCAAGCACAGCAAGGAAGAGGTCGTCGAGGTCGCGAAGTCGAACATCCTCGTCATCGGCCCGACGGGCTGCGGCAAGACCTACCTCGCCCAGACCCTCGCCCGGATGCTCAACGTCCCCTTCGCGATCGCCGACGCCACCGCGCTGACCGAGGCCGGCTACGTCGGTGAGGACGTCGAGAACATCCTGCTGAAGCTGATCCAGGCAGCCGACTACGACGTCAAGAAGGCCGAGACCGGGATCATCTACATCGACGAGATCGACAAGGTGGCCCGCAAGGCCGAGAACCCCTCGATCACCCGCGATGTCTCCGGTGAGGGCGTGCAG